>DAHVOV010000399.1 GCA_027318645.1 Candidatus Aminicenantota bacterium | reverse complement strand
CGGCTTGGCCGCCCCGCCTTCCCCGCCGGTGCCGCGCATCGAGACGGTCCGGGCCGACGGCATCACCCTTGCCCCCGAGGACGGGGTTCTCCTGCCGGCCGGCACCCGGCGCCTCGATTTCCGCTTTTCCGCGGCATCATTCGCCGACCCGCAGCAGGTGGAGTTCGCCACCCGGCTGGACGGGATCGACACTGACTGGAGCGCGCCGGCGCGCCAGGGTGAGCGCAGCGTATCCGGCCTGCCCCCCGGGGAGTACGCCATCCGCGTCCGCGCCCGCGGCGCCGGGGGCGGCTGGAGCCGCGACGACGCCGTCTACCGCTTCGCGATCGCGCCCCCCCTTCTCTCCGGCGGCAGCTTCGCCCTGCTGCTGCTGGCCGCCGCCGGGGGGGCGGCCGCGGGGCTGGCGGCCCGGCGCCGGCGCCTGGCCCGCCGGCTTCGGGAAGGGCGCTACCGGGGATCGCCGCTGGACGACGGGAGGGCCGCCGAATACGGCGCCCGCCTCGACAAGGCCATGGAGGCCGAGAGGGCGTTCCTCGACCCGGAGCTGACCCTGGGGCGGCTGGCGGCGACGACGGGGATCCCGGCCAAGCAGCTGTCCCAGCTCGTGAACGAGCGCTACGGCCTCAACTTCAACGACTTCATCAACCGCCGCCGCATCGAGGAGGCCAAGCGTCTCCTGCTCGACCCGGCCAGCCGCGGCTACAAGCTGCTGCGCATCGCCTTCGAGTCGGGATTCAATTCCAAGTCGGTCTTCAACGCCGCTTTCCGCAAGCACGCCGGGGCCAGCCCCTCGGAGTTCCGCCGCCTGCTGGGCGGCGATCCCGGGGGCGTTCCCGGGAGATGACGCTCCCTTCCTGAGCAAAAAAGGGTCCGGAATCACGATGCCGGACGTGCCGCCCTCTTCTCCATCCCATCATGAACGTGGATCGCCAAAGGAGGTGAACCATGTTCGAGAACCTGCTGACCCCGGGCGGATCGGCTAGGAAGCGGCTGCGCAAGGGGGCGACCCTCGCCCTCTCGCTGGCCGCGCACTCCCTGGCCGTCGCCGCCGTGATCGTCGTGCCGCTCCTGCGCGCCGAAACGGCCCTGCCGACATATGCCGTCATCGACGCCGCCCTGATCTCGCCGCCGGTCCTGCCCGGCATCCCGCCCGCCGGCCGGTCGCGGGGAGAAGGGGCAGGCCCCGGGCGCCCGGAAAGCGGGCCGAAGAACCCTCCGCCGCGCTCGCTTGAGGGCTTCCGCGTGCCCAGCGAGATCAGCCTGAGCACCGAGGAGGACCTGAACCTCGCCCTGCCCGCGGGCGGCGGCGAGGGGGTCGACGGCGGCGTCGACCTGGAGGAGAACGGGAACAACGATTGGATCCTCGACCGCGGCTACGTGCCGGAGGCGCTCGAGACCGGCCGGGCGGCGGTCTGGGCCATCTCCCCGCCGCGGCTGATCCGCAAGGTCAGCCCGGCCTACCCGCCCGCCGCCATCGCGGCGCACGTGGCGGGAGCGGTGATCGTCGCCGCCGCCACCGACGTCTACGGCCGGGTGAGCGAGGCGCGGGTGGTCAGCGGCCACCCGCTGCTCAACGCCGCCGCCGTGGAGGCGGTGCGCGAGTGGCTCTACGAGCCCTACCTGGTGAACGGCGTCCCCAAGGCGGTGCGCTTCACGGTCACCGTCACCTTCGTGCTGGAAAGGCGCTGAAAAAAAAGGCCCCCCGGCCGGAGGCCGGGGGGCCGTTGCCTTCCCGTAGGAGACGATCTAGCGCGCGAAACGGTCGATGAGGCGCTGCAGCCAGTCGCCGTACTTGACGACCAGGCCGGCGAAGACCACGGCGACCATGGACATGAGCTTGATCAGGATGTTGAGCGACGGGCCGGCGGTGTCCTTGAAGGGGTCGCCGACCGTGTCGCCGATGACGGCGGCGCCGTGGTTGGGGTTCTTGCTGCCGTCGGCGAGCTTCTTGCCGCCCAGGTGCCCCTCCTCGATGTACTTCTTGGCGTTGTCCCAGGTGCCGCCGGCGTTGTTCAGGAAGACGGCGACGACGAAGCCGGCGGTGAGGCCGCCGGCCAGCAGGCCGATCACGCCGGCCACGCCGAAGACCAGGCCCATGGCCACCGGGATGACGATCGCCGAGAGCGCCGGCACCACCATCTCGTGCTGGGCGGCGCGGGTGCTGATCTCCACGCAGCGGCCGTAGTCGGGCTCGGCCTTGCCCTCCATGATGCCCTTGATCTCGCGGAACTGGCGGCGCACCTCCTCGACCATGCGCCCGGCGGCGCGGCCCACCGACTTCATGGTCATGGAGCAGAAGACGAAGACCAGCATGGCGCCGATGAACAGCCCGGCCAGCACCTTGGGGTTGAGGATGGTGAGGTTGTAGTAGCGGATCCAGTCGCCGATGTGCGTGTCGGCGATCGTCTTCTCCACCCTCTCGATGACGATCGTCCTCTGGCCCATGTGCAGGAAGCCGATCTTGACCTCCTCGACGTAGGCGGCCAGCAGCGCCATGGCGGTCAGAGCCGCCGAGCCGATGGCGAAGCCCTTGCCGGTGGCGGCAGTGGTGTTGCCCAGCGCGTCGAGGGCGTCGGTGCGCTTGCGCACCTCGGGGTCCTGGCCGGTCATCTCGGCGTTGCCGCCGGCGTTGTCGGCGATGGGGCCATAGGCGTCGGTGGCCAGGGTGATGCCCAGGGTGGACAGCATGCCCACCGAGGCGAAGCTGATGCCGTAGAGGCCGAGGTTGATGGCGTTGGCGTCGGCGCTGAAGCCGCCGCTCAGGGCGTAGCTGATGATCACCGCCAGGGCGATGACCAGCACCGGCAGCCCGGTGGACTGCATGCCGGTGGCGATGCCGGAGATGATCACCGTCGCCGGGCCGGTCTGCGACTGTCCGGCCACGAACTGCGTCGGCTTGTAGTCCTGCGAGGTGTAGTACTCGGTGATCTTGCCGATCACCCAGCCGGCGATCAGGCCGGTGATCACGGAGAGGAAGATGCCGACGTGGCGGCCGTGGAAGGAGCCCTTGAACAGCACCAGGATGAAGAAGGAGGCGACGAGCGTCAGCAGGGTGCTGGCGTTGATGCCTCGGGCCAGCGCCTTGAGCAGCACCTTCTGCGAGGCCTTCTCGCCCGAGCGGACCAGAAAGATGCCCAGCACCGAGAAGATCACGCCGACGCCGGCGATGACCATCGGCGCCAGCACGCCGCCCAGGCCGTAGCCGGCGGCCACGCCCAGCACGGTGGTGGAGAGGATGGAGCCGGCGTAGGACTCGTAGAGGTCGGCGCCCATGCCGGCCACGTCGCCCACGTTGT
>DAHVOV010000047.1 GCA_027318645.1 Candidatus Aminicenantota bacterium | reverse complement strand
CGGCCGGCCTGATCGGCCCGGCGGCCATCACCTTCCTCCTGGTCTTCGTCTCGGGCGTGCCGCTTTTGGAGAAGAAGTACGCCGGACGGCCCGACTGGGAGGCCTATAAGGCCCGGACGCCCAAGTTCGCGCCCTGGTTCCCGAAGAAGGGCGGGGCATGACGGGCAAGAGGTTCCGGAAGGCGCTCTTCGTCTTCCGCCGCGACCTGCGGCTGCGGGACAACACCGGGCTGCGGGCCGCGCTCGAGGCGGCGGCGGAGGTCGTCCCCGCCTTCATCTTCGATCCGCGACAGACCGGGCCGCACGCGTATCGGAGCGAGAACGGGCCGCGCCTGGCCGCGCTGGCCGAGGCGGTGTGGAGCCCCGCCGATGCCCGCGGCTATGGATCCTTCCTGCGGCGGCTGGGAGCGCTGCGCCCGGGATTGAAGGCCCAGGGCGTCACGCTCGCCGAAACGGCATGTCGGCCGGTCATCGACGCCCAAGCCATGCCCGGCAAGAAGGCCTGGCGGATCAAGATGACCGGCAATGTTCCCGGGACGAAGGTCCGCTACGGCCGCGACGGCAGCGACCCGATGGCGCATTCCCAGGCCTACCATCGCCCCTTTGAACTGAAAAACGGGGGCGTCGTGCGGGCGGCGCTGTTCGACGGCCGCGCGGCAATGGCCCCTCCGGTGGAACTGCGGCTGCGGAAGCACCTGGCCGCTTTCGCCCCGGTGGAGGTGAGCGCTTCCGGCAGCCTGAGGCCGGAGAAGGGGGGCGAGGCGCTGCTGACCGACGGCCTGGACGGATCGCTGTCGCACAAGGACGGCGCCTGGCTGGGCGTGGAGGGAGGCGACCTGGAGGCCGTCATCGACCTGGGCCGCGTCCTGCCCGTCCGCCGGGTCACGGCGCGCTTCCTCGAGCACCCGGCGGCCTGGATCTTTCCCCCGGCGGCGGTCGGGGCCGTGGTCTCCCTTGACGGCAGGGAGTGGACGCCCGCCGGCGCGCTGGCCCTGCCCGCGGCGGACGACTTCACCGTGCTGCGCGGCCGCGACGCCGTCCTGGAGTTCGCGCCGCGCCCGGCGCGCTACGTGCGCCTGCAGGCGCGCGGCACCGGCCTGTGCCCGGCCGGCCATGTCGGCGCCGGCAGCAAGGCCTGGCTTTTCGTCGACGAGATCGCAGTTGAATAGAAGATGAGCTGTCTAGTGGTAGTGATAGTGGTAGTGATAGTAAAGGCATGAAAGCATACCGAAGAAATTTGCCTAATCTCTTTCTACCACTATCACTACCACTACCACTTAGTTCTTCTTCTTCAGCTCCTCGAGGATCTGCTGCAGCAGCTTGATGCTCTCCTCGTTGTGCTGGGCCGCCTTCTCGGCAAGGGCGATGGAGCGGCGGGAGATGTCCATCGCCTCGTCCTGGCGCGACATGGCCGTCTTCATCTGCCGGCCGCTCCTCCTGGCCACCCACCAGAGGAACAGGGCCAGGAACAGCATGATCAGGAGGAAATAATTGCGGGCCAGCCAGCCGGTGACGGTGCCGCAGCCCGAAGCGGAATACCCGCGCGAGAGCGCCGCCCGGTATTCCTGGCCGTTGAGCCAGCGGCCGGCCTTGTGGTCGAAGTACAGGGTGTTCAGCTGGTACCAGTAGCTGAAGGAACGGGCATAGCGGGCCATCTGCTCCTGGTCGAAGCCGACGAGCTCGACCTCGACGCTGCCGAAGACATAGCCCGGAAGCGCCTCCTCTTCGTCGCCGTAGTCCTGGATGAGGGCATTGAGCACCTTGAGCTCGCCGTCGAAGGGGAACAGCCTGGTCTTGAAGTGGTAGGCGCGCTCGGCGGTCTTCTCAAAGATCTCGGTGTTGGCGTCGGACCTCACCGCCGTCTCCCAGGCCGCCAGCAGCGATGCCTCGTCCGGACCGGCCGCGTCTTTTCCCGCGGCGGCGGCGGCCAGGAAGGCGGGCAGGATGCCCAGCATGATGAGCGCGAGGATGGTTTTCTTCATGGTTCCTCCAGGCGGGATTCTAGCACAGCGGGAACATAAAGGATCACATGCTCGGTGCACGGCAGACGGTATACGGTAGACGGCAGCAGCAAAGGAGCAGCCTGGTTCACTGTTATGTTATGGCTTCACCGTAGACCGTACACCGTAAACCGCATACCAATTTTTTTCAGGAACGGTCATTTCCCCTTCGCGGTGATAACTTTGACCGCCGCGCTGTCGCGGTTGTCGGCGGCATCGGCGTCGGTCACCGGGATCTCGACCTTGACCTTGCAGGCGCCCGGCGCCGGCATGGGGAAGCTGAACTCGAAGGGGACCTCGGCATCGGCGGCCGGGGTCAGGTCGAGCGAGCGCCTGACCGGCAGGGCCCCAGCGCCGCAGTCCAGCGTCGCGCTGGCCGTGATCTTGGCCGCGGCCGGGACGCCGGTCACCTTGAGCCGGCCCCGGACCTTCAGCGGCAGCAGCCGCGATGGCGGCAGCGAGGCCAGCTCGGCCTTGTTGGTGATGGCCACGCCGTAGTTCAGCGGCCGGATGGCGACGGTCGCCCGCGTGAGGGCGCTGGGGGCCGGAGCCGGGGCCCGGCCGGGATCGGTGACGCGGATCACTCCCTCGAGGCGGTTGTCGCCCTCGTTCATCTCCGCCAGGCGGCGGTCGGTATCCACCTCGAAGAACACGCGGTTGTTGCCAGCCGGCAGCACGGTCTTGAAGGAGACCTCGCGGGCGGCGTCGTCGGGCAGGCGCAACACGGGGAAGGTGAACACCTGCGGGACGCCGCCGACGATCCCCATCTCCACGCGCACGTTCAGGGCCACGCTGCCCTCGGAACCGGTGAAGCGCAGGGTAGCGGCGACCGTGGTCGGGCCCGAGCGCGGCTCCAGCGGCACGCGGCTGGTGTCGGGGCGCAGGCTGTCCAGGGTGAAGTTCAGGCTCTGGTGCCACGAGGAGTCGCAGTGGACGCGGTCGTCGGCCACGGTGTTGTCCTCCTCGTTCGGCTCGGCGACCGTGTTGTCGCAGTCGACGACCAGGGCGTTGTCCTCGTTGCAGGCGGCGGTCCAGCTCAGGTCGACGGTCGTGTTGGCGCCGGCGGCCATGCCGTCGATGCGCTGGCGGGCGACGATGACCCCGCCCGAGCGGATGCCGACGTCGAAGGGGCCGGCGTCGGCGGTGCCGATGTTGCCGAAGCCGACGTGGAACGTGACCGGATCGCCGGCGAGGAAGCGGGTGGGGACGACGCTGAACGATGACCACCAGATGTGCAGGTCGGGCCGGCTGAGCGGGTCGGCGACGCGGAAGCCGCCGCGGGCCAGGTTGTTGGTCGGGGAGACGTCGCCGGAGACGTCGTCGGGGTCGATGTTCATCCAGTAGTTGTGGGAGCCCGGACGGGCGGAGTAGGTGAACGACACCACGCGGGTCTCGCCGGAGCGGACCAGGGCGAACGTGCGGTCGAGGATCGTCGTCTCGTCCATGCCGCCGATCACGCGCAGGTTGGTTGCGTCGCCGTCGCTGACGGAGATCTCGACGCTGATGGTGACGGTGTCGCCCCGCGCCGGCTCGGCCGGCGAATGGCTGGGCAGGACCGACCAGTCGATCTCCACGGCGGCCAGCGGCGCCGCGGCCAGGAACATGGCCAGGATCGTCCACAGGATGCTTCTTGCGCTCACGTTCGACCTCCTCGCCCCGGCGCGCCTCGTCCGCGCGCAGGGGGCGTTCGCAGGTTAAATACGAGAAATCGCCCCCCGTCTCGGCCGGGAGCGCGATTCAGGCCTTCCGCTCGAGGCGCTCGACGGTGCGGATGCGCCAGATCCAGACGGCCAGCACCAGCAGCGCCGAGAGAATGCGCAGCGCATGGGAGAGGTTCAGGAAATCGAACGCGCCATGGACCAGGGCGGCCAGGCCGACCCCTTTCAGGGCGGCCGGCCACAGGCGTTGCCGGCGGACGCGCGCCACGCCGACCCAGTGCCCCCAGAACGACGCGAACAGCGCGTGGCTGAGGGGCGAAGCGACGGCGCGGCCGAAGAGGGCGAAGCCGGAGAGGAGGGGGAGGTAGAACAGGTTCTCGTAGGAGGCGAAGCCCACGGCGCAGGCCGTGGCGTAGAAGATGCCGTCCGTCTCCTCGTTGAAGTCGCTGAAGCGGGTGATGGCGCACAGGAAGGGGAGAAACTTGAATACTTCCTCTGTCAGCCCCACCACCAGGAGGGTGTACAGGAAAAACCGCAGGTTCAGCCCCTGGATGCGCTCCAGGTCGGCGCTGAGGTTCAGCGCCGGCAGCAGCAGGTCATAAGCGTGCAGGCAGAGCCAGCCCGAAAGGAAGCCGAGGAAATAGCTGAAGGCCGCCAGCACCACCGGCTCGGGCCGGCTGCGGTCGTGGGCGTAGGCGTAGCCGATCCAGAACGCGGCCGGGCCGAAAATGAGAGCCAGCGCCAGTGGGATCGACATAGCACGGGCATTCTAACATAGAACGATCATGAGACGTTAGATACTAGCCGTTAGCCGCGGGCAGGAGAATGGCGATTTTCGATCCGCATTCCTGATTTTCCGGCCTGTGCTGCAGCGGCCGGCTGGGGGAAGTGTCGAGAAAGTTGTTGACAGACGTGCGAAATTATATTACTGTATATACAAGGTATATACAGTCAATTGGAGGAGCGATTGTTCATATCTTTGTCAGTTGCCAGCCTCGATCCGATGTA
>DAHVOV010000044.1 GCA_027318645.1 Candidatus Aminicenantota bacterium | reverse complement strand
CGTCCACGGAGGAGATGGACACGGCATAGCCCTTGCCGGCGTAGCCGGGTCCGTGGGCGCGGAAGCCGTAGACCGGGACGCCGGCGTCGTAGGCGCTGCGCAGCGCCTGCAGCGCCGCCTCGCGGTCGGCCGCGCCCAGGGACTGGAAGTGCTCCAGGTCGAAGGCGCGCGCCGCGGCCAGGGCGCCGCTGACGTCGCGGAAGTCGAGCTCGCTGCGGCCGTACTGGTAGCCGGCCAGCGGCTCTCCCTGCCAGCCCAGCAGCGCCGGGTTGAGGAACAGGGCGTTGACGTCGTAGTTGAAGGCCAGCGAGGAGTAGCCGAGGGCGAGCGAGCGGGCGCCGTGGAAGAAGGGAAAGATCGGGAACACCGGCAGCGCCAGCGCCAGCGAGACGGCGATGATAAGGATTTTTTTCGTCATCGGGGATTTTATATAACGAAAGTACAAAAATTGTCAACCGCCAGGAACTTACCGAATACGTGATGGTGGTAGTGGTAGTGCAGATTTGTCCAAATTAACTTTCTGAAGCTGGTAGGACTGAAGCACCAAGTTCCAAGCACCAAATTCCAAATAAACACCTGGCACCAATGTTCCAATGACCCAAACAAGGACCAAATGCAATCAGTGATGGAATTATGGCACGCGAAGCGATATCTATCTAGGGAAGACATTAGATCGATGGAGTTGCTTCAGTTTAGGACATTGGAATTTGGAACTTGGAATTTATTTGGGATTTGGTGCTTGGTGCTTGGAATTTTAGTCTTACGCGCGACTGACCATGTCTATAAAGCCGCACCTGATAGCCCAATATGTATCTGAACTTCTACATTTGACAACCCCCGGCGATTCCCGTATAGTGGGCTGCGGCAAGGAGACCGGATGACGTCCTCGGCGCGGCCGTTGCCGCGGGAAATATAAGGCGATGCTGTCCTACCTCAAGGTCGAGAACCTGGCGGTGGTGGAGAAGGTGGGCCTCGACTTCTCCCCGCGGCTGAACGTCCTGACCGGCGAGACCGGCGCCGGCAAGTCGATCCTCATCGACGCCGTCACCCTGCTGCTCAACAAGAAGGCGCCGGCCGGCATGATCCGCGGCGGCGAGGAGAAGCTGACCGTCGAGGCGCTGTTCAGCGACGGCGACGAGGAGACGGTGCTGCGCCGCGAGGTCACGCGCGGCAAGTCGCTGGCGTTCCGCGACGGCGAGCCGGCCCCCTTCGCCCGCGTGCAGGAGGCGGCCGAGGCGCGGCTCAACATCTACGGCCAGCGCGACCACGTCTTCCTGCTCAACGCCGCCAACCACCAGTCCTAACTGGACCAGTTCGCCGGCAACGACGCGCTGCTGGAGGAGCTGGCCGCGAGCTGCCGCGCCGTGCGCGCCCTGCAGGCGCGGCGCAGCGAGCTCCTGGCGAAGAAGCAGCAGGCCGGCGAGCGCCTGGACTTCCTGGGCTTCCAGCTGCAGGAGATCGACGCCCTGGACCCGAAGGAGGGCGACGAGGCGCTGTGGCAGGAGCGGCTGAAGATCCTCGCCGCCGCCGAGACCATCCTGGAGAAGGCCAACTCCCTGGTGGACGACCTGCACCAGAAGGACGAGTCGGTCTACGGCGTGCTGGCCCGCTCCCTGCCGGCGGCCGAGTACCTCGCCGCCATGTTCCCCGACTTCGCCCCGCTCAAGGAGGAGATCGACCGCTTCTACGCCGCGCTGCCCGAGATCTCGGCCCAGCTGGGCGCCCTCGCCGCCCGCGTCGAGTTCAACGAGGGCGAGCTGAACGAGACCGCGGAGAAGCTGGCGCGCCTGGAGCGGCTCAAGGCCAAGCACAAGCTGGACCTGCCGGGGCTGCTGCGCCGCGCAGAGCAGATGCGCGCCGAGCGCGACGGGCTGGTCAACCTGCAGTTCGACCTGGCCGACGTGGAGCAGGAGATCGCCCAGGCGCTGGCCGACTACCGGGCGCGGATGGAGCGCCTGCGCCAGGCGCGGCGCCAGGCGGCCAAGAAGCTGGGCCAGCTGGTGGTCAAGGAGCTGGCGCAGCTGGAGATGGCCAAGGCGCGCTTCGAGGCCCGCGTCGAGGAGGCCGAGCCCGACGCCGGCAACGTCGCCGAGGACGGCACCGACCGCGTCGAGTTCTACTTCAGCTCCAACCCCGGCCAACCGCCGGGCAAGCTGAAGGACGTCGCCTCGGGCGGCGAGCTGTCACGGCTGATGCTGGTGCTGAAGTCGATCTCCGGCGATGAGCCGGGCGCCACCTTCATCTTCGACGAGATCGACGCCGGCATCGGCGGCAAGACCGCCGAGTTCGTCGGCGAGAAGCTGCGCCAGATCGCCGCCCGCAACCAGGTGATCTGCATCTCGCACCTGCCGCAGATCGCCCGCTTCGCCGACCGCCACTTCCTCATCCGCAAGGAGGTGCGCGGCAACCAGACCTTCAGCTCCGCCGCCGTGCTGGAGCGCGGCGAGCGCGTGCGCGAGATCGCCCGGCTGATGGCCGGCAGCGCCATCAACGCCGACGTGCTGAAGGCCGCCGAGCTGCTCCTGTCCCGCCGGCCGGAATGACCTTCTTCATCAGGACGTTCGGCTGCCAGATGAACGTCAACGACTCGGAGAAGATGCGCCACCTTCTCGAGCAGCGCGGGCTGACCGCCGCCGCGGACGAGGAGCAGGCCGACCTGCTGATCATCAACAGCTGCGCCGTGCGCGCACGGCCGCAGGAGAAGATCTTCTCCTACGCCGGCCGCTTCGGCCGCGGCCGCAAGGTGATCCTGGCCGGCTGCGTGGCCCAGGCGGAGAAGGAGGCGGCGCTGGCGCGCAAGGCGCGGGTGGACTACGTCGTGGGCACCCACCAGGTCCATCGCATCGGCGAGATCGTCGACGAGATCCTCGCCGGCGGCGGCCCGGGGCTGGCGGTGGGCTTCAGCCGCCGCTGGCAGGAGCTGGTGCCCGCCGTTGGCGCGCGCGGCAGCGCCGTCACCGGCTTCGTGCCGGTCATGGAGGGCTGCGACAACTTCTGCTCCTACTGCATCGTCCCCTTCACCCGCGGCCGCGAGAAGCACCGCCCGCTGGCCGCCATCCTGCGCGAGGCCGAGGGGCTGGCCGCGGCCGGCTACCAGGAGATCGTGCTCCTGGGCCAGAACGTCAACCACTGGCGCGACCCGGGCTCCGGCGAGGGCTTTCCCGGGCTGCTGCGCCGCCTGTCCCGCCTGGGCGTCCCCTGGATCCGCTTCATCACCTCCTACCCCGGCTACCACGAGCCCGAGCTCGTCGCCGCCGTAGCCGAGTGCCGCGCCATCGCCCGCCACGTTCATTTCCCGGCGCAGTCGGGGTCGACGCGGGTGCTGCGGCGCATGAACCGCGCCTATACGCGCGAAGACTACCTGGGCATCGTCGCCGCCTTCCGCGCCGCCGTGCCGGGGATGAAGTTCAGCTCCGACTTCATCGTCGGCTTCCCGCTCGAGAGCGAGCGCGACTTCCGGCTGACCCTCTCGCTCCTGGAGCGCGTGGAGTACGAGTCGGTCTTCTCCTTCGTCTACTCGCCGCGGCCGCGCACCCGCGCCGCCGCCTGGGAGACCGACGTGCCGGCCGCGTTGGCGAAGGCGCGGCTGGCCGAGCTGCAGGAGAAGCAGGCGGCGATCCAGCTGCGCAACAACCGGCGCCTGGTCGGCGCCGTGATCGACGTGCTGGTCTGCGAGCCGCACCCGCGCCAGGCGGGCGAGATGATCGGCCGCAGCGAGAGCTACCGCGTGGTCAACATCGCCTCGCGCACGCCGGTCGGCCGCTTCACCCGCGTGCGCGTCACCGCTGCCGGCCCCCATTCCCTGCGCGGGGAGGAGGTTCCCGCCCCTCATGCCTGATCCGACGCTGCCCGGGACTCCTCCCGGAAAAGGCGGCCAGCGCGCCCGTGCTGTACCCGTTCCTCTTCTCCCTGTACCCCGTGCTCTTCCTGTACGGGAGGAACGTTCACGAGGCCTCATGGGGGCAGGTGCTGGCAGCCGGCGCCGTTTCCCTGGCCATCGCGGCCGCGTTCTGGCTCATGTCCGGCCTATTCGTCGCCGGCAAGGGGAAGCGCGCGCTGCTTCTCTTCGTCTTTCTCCTGTTCTTCCATTCCTATGGCGTCCTCTTCGACCTGTTTAGGGGACTGCTGCCCGAGGGCCTGGGCCCGCTGCCGTCCCACCTGCTGGTCTTCATCTTGCCGGGCGGCATCTGGCTGGCCCTGCTGGTCGCGATCGGCCGCTCCAGGCGGAGTTTTGCGCCGGCCGGCCGGCTCCTGCGCGCGGCGGTGATCTTCCTGCTGATCTGGACCGCTGCCAGGATCTCGTACCTTCAGCTTCAGCCGGTCCTCCATCCAAGCCAGGCCGGCCGGAAGGAAGGGAACGTCGGCGCCGCCCCGCGCACGCTCCCCGACATCTATTGCATCATCCCCGATGAATTCCCCTCCCCCGAGGTCCTTCGCGGCCGGCTCGGGCACGACCCGGCCGCCTTCGTCGCCGCCCTGCGCCGGCGCGGCTTCTTCGTCGCCGAGGCGAGCCGGTCGCGGTTCGCCTGGACCGAGTTCGCCATCGCCGACCTGCTGAACTTCGGCCTCTTCAGGCAGGGCGACGACCCTTTCCTCGCCGTCCGCCGCAGCGCCGTCGTTTCCTCATTGGATCGGCTGGGCTACCGCATCATCGATTTCGCCTCCCTCAAGAACCTGGCCCTGCCCGGGACCGACCAGCGCTTTTTTTACGACATGGTCCACGCGTCGGTCTTTTTCGACGACTTCTACCGCGCCCTGTTCGAGAGGTCCCTGCTGCGCATCCTTCCCGACCTGTGGAAGGATCGGGAAACCGACCTGGTCCCGTACTACCGGCAGCGGGTCCTGCAGGTGTTCGCCGAGCTCCCCGAGGTGATCAGGGAAAAGGGCCCGAAGTTCGTCTTCGTCCACCTCTATTGCCCGCACGAGCCGTTCGTGTTCGACCGCCGCGGCGGCCCGGTCGACGCGGAGCGCATCTGGGAACGCGGCGATCCCCGTTATTTCCTGGAGCAGTACGCGTTCGTCCGCGACCGCCTCCTCAAGGCCATCGATCAGATCCTGGCGTCAGCGAAGGATCGGCCGGTGATCCTCCTGCAGTCGGACCACGGCTACCGCGGCTCTAGGCGCCCCGACCGGAGCATGATCCCGTACGAGGAATGGTTCAGCGTGTTCAACGCCCTCTATCTGCCCAACATGCCCGCGCCAGCGACCGACCGCAACCTGTCGCCGGCGAACAATTTCCGGCTGGTCTTCCGCTACGCCCTGGGAACGGAATGCCCGCGGCTGCCCGAACCCTGACGCCGCCCCCGCGCGGCGCTCAGGGAGCGACGACCCTGAGCGCGGGGACGATCTCGCAGCCCCCCTTCAGCATGGCCCAGACCGGGCAGATGGTGCCCTCGGCCATGGCGACCGCCTTCTGCAGGTCGGCCAGCGTCGCGTCGGGGGAGGCCAGGAGGAACTCGATGTCGATGCGCTCGAAGCTCGTCGGGTGCCGGTCGCGGCGCTTCCCGGCGGCGCTCACCCTGAGGCCGGCGACCGTTTTGCCCATGCGCCGCAGCAGGGGCAGGATGGCCGTGCCGCTGCAGGCGGCCAGGCTCAGCAGCAGCAGCTCCAGCCCGGTGTAGCCCTGGCCGTCGCCGAGCGGCGGGAAGTAGTCGGCGCTCACCGGCGGCAGGCCGCGGGTGGAGCCGCTGAAGCGCACCTTGTCGTTGACCAGCTCGACGGTCATGGAAAGCGGTACCTCCATGAAAACCTCCACGAATGACCTAGGATCGATTGCCCAGCATGGCGACGAACGCGTCCTCGCTGACGACCGCCACCTTCAATTTTTCGGCCTTGGCCAGCTTGGAGCCGGGATGGGCGCCGGCCAGCAGATGGGTGGTGCGCGAGGAGACGCTCTCGGCTACCCGCCCGCCGCGACGGCGGATCTCCTCGGCGGCCCGCTCGCGCGGCTCGAAGCGGGCGAACGAGCCGGTGATCACCCACACCTGGCCGGCGAAGGAGTCGTCGAGGCGCCCGACGGCATCCCCCTCGGCCCTGAACTTCAGCCCCGCCGCCCGCAGGCGGGCGACGAGCTCCAGGTTCTGCGGGTCGCGGAAATGGGCGACCAGCTGCCGCGCCGTGGTCTCGCCAATGCCCTCGACGGCGGCGAAGGCCTGCCAGTCGTCGCGCGCGGCGGCGGCGATGATCGTGTCGATGTCGGCGAAGCCGTGGGCGATCAGGGCGGCGGCGACCGCCGCGGCCAGGTTTTCGAAGCCCAGCGAGGCCAGCACGCGCACGAAGGGGCGCTCTTTGCTCTTCTCCACGCCCTCACGGATGCGGGCGATCTTCCGCTCCTTGAACCCCTCCTCGCCCTCCAGGCGCGAGGTGTCGAAGGAGTAGATGTCGGGGATGGTCCGCACCCAGCCCTTTTCGTACAGGAAGGCCAGCGTCTTCTCGCCCAGCGTCTCGATGTCCATCTGGTCCTTGGCGCAGAAGTAGCTGAGCGCCCGCTTCCGGCGCTCGGGGCACTCGAGGTTGCGGCAGAAGTGGTGGCCACCCTCGCGCACCAGGGTCGAGCCGCAGAACGGGCAGCGTACGGGCAGCTTGTAGACCGACGGCCGCTCGGGGCTCTTCTCCAGCACCTCCTCCACGGCCGGGATGACGTCGCCGCGCTTGGAGATGCTGACCTGGTCGCCGACGCCCAGCTCCAGCATGTCGATGTAGTCCTGGTTGTGCAGCGTCGCCCGGGTGACGGTGCTGCCGGCCAGCGCGACCGGCTTCAGCACCGCCACCGGCGTGACGCGGCCGTTGCGCCCCACCTGCACCTGCACGTCCAGCAGCTCGGTGCGCGCCTGCGGCGCCTCGAACTTGTAGGCCATGGCCCAGCGCGGGTGGTGGGCGGTGAAGCCCAGCTCGCGGCGCATGGCCAGGTCGGTCAGCTTGATCACCAGGCCGTCGATGTCGTAAGGCACCCCGGCGCGGGCCGCCGCCCGCCGTCCCAGGTACTCCTCCACACCGGCCAGCGGCGCGGCATGGGCCTCGGGGAACAGGGCCAGCGCACGGCGCCGCCGCCCGTTGCCGTCGCAGAAAAACCCCAGCCG
>DAHVOV010000372.1 GCA_027318645.1 Candidatus Aminicenantota bacterium | reverse complement strand
CGGAACGGAGCCAAAAGGACCAAACCAGCGCGAGTAGCAGGAAGCAAGATATTTCAGGGCATCGAGGTTCCACGTACCACGTGCCACGTACCACGTTTGAAAGAATCCCGCACTAGGATGACGGTAGACGATATCCGGTAGACGGCAGCAGCAACTGAAGGGCCTAATTCACAGTTATGGCTTTACTGTAAACCGCACACCGTAATCCGTATACCGATTGCATTCACGAATTACGAATCACGAATTACGAATTACGATCGATCGAGTTTATGGCTGCTACTTGTCACGCGTCACGCGTTACGCGTCGCGATAGCTTCTGCGCTTGTTGCTGCTACCACTATCACTACCACAATCACTTAAAGCAATTGACATGCCGGCCGCCGTTGCCTACAATTGCCTGGTTGGAGGTTGCCATGAAAAAATCCTGCCTGACGATCATCATTTCCCTCCTTTTCGCCATAACCCTGCCGGCCGCTCCCGGCGCCGTGCTGCGGAGCATCGCCCTGCCCTCGGGCTTCACCACCGGGCTGGCCTTCGACGGCAAGGCCTTCTGGACCGTCGACCGCGACGCCGACAAGCTGTTCCGCATCGACCCGGCCGACGGCCGGGTGCTGGCCCAGTTCGACGCCCCGGGCTATTTCTGCACCGCCCTGGCCTGGGACGGCCAGGCGCTCTGGGTGGCCGACATGGACTTCACCAACACCTCGGCCGAGGATTATTGCGGCAAGATCTACCGCATCGACCCCGCCAGCGGCCGCACCCTGAAGGTGATCATGGCCCCCGCCTCCGACCCGCAGGGGCTTGCCTGGGACGGCTCGACGCTGTGGGTCTCCGACAACATCACCCGGGAGATCTACCAGATCAGCGCCGACGACGGCACGACCATCCGCACGCTGAAGGCGCCGGCGGCGGACCCGCAGGGGCTGGCATGGGACGGCCGCTGCCTGTGGCTGTCCGACCGCTCCCGCGACGAGCTGTACCGCATCGAGCCCGCCAGCGGGCGCGTCATCATGATCCTCCCCTCGCCCGGCCCCTATCCCTGGGGCCTGGCCTGGGCCCAGGACAGCCTGTTCGTCGCCGATTACCAGCAGGACCGGATCGCCCAGGTCGCCGTGTTCGCCGAGGGCGCCTTCACCCGCTCCCGCCAGCGCGACGCGGCCATCACCTTCACCCACGACATGATCAACTTCGGCCCGGGAACGGTCAACGCGCTCGACGTCTACCTGGCCCTGCCCAAGGACCGCCCCACCCAGGAGATCCTCGGCATCGAGTTCCCCCGCGACCCCGACGGGAAGCTCACCGACCGCTGGGGCCAGGAGGTCGCCCGCTTCCGCCATGCCAGCCTCAAGCCCGGCGAGCGGCTGACGACGCGCATGCGGGTCAAGGCGAGGGTCTACGACGTCATGTACCACCTGTTCCCCGAGAAAACGGGCTCGTTGAAGGACATCCCCGCGGAGGCGCGCGGCCGTTTCCTGGCCGACGACGACAAGTACCGGCTCAAGGACCCGGTGATCCAGGCGGCGGTCAGGGATGCGGTCAAGCGCCCCGACAACCCCTACTGGATCGCCCGCGACATCTACGACTGGCTGCACGAGCGCATGGTGTACAAGCGCATCGGCGGCTGGGACATCGCCCCCACCGTGCTGCAGCGCGGCTCGGGCTCCTGCTCGGAGTACGCCTTCGTCTACATCGCCATGTGCCGCGCCGCCGGCCTGCCGGCGCGCTACGTCGGCTCGGTGGTGGTGCGCGGCGAGGAGGCCAGCTTCGACTTCGTCTACCACCGCTGGGTGGAGGTCTTCCTGCCGAGCTACGGCTGGGTCCCGGTCGATCCCAGCGGCGGCGACCAGGACTCGCCGCGCTACCAGGCCATGTACTTCGGCCACCTCGACAACCGCTTCCTGATCACCACCGAGAGCGGCGGCGGCTCGGAGTACCTGAAGTGGGACTACAACTCCTCGGAGACCTGGCAGGCCGACGGCCGCGTGCAGCTGCGGCTGGAGATGATCGCCGACTGGGACAAGCTCGAGTAACGAGGGACTCAACGAAATTTTTGTGATAGTGATAGTGGTAGTAGCAGCGAAGGGCAGTCCTTGGTAGACGGCTCACAGTACGGTTAACGGAACACGGAAGAAAAAATACTACCAGAGCATCGAGGTCCAATATACCGTTTTAGGCCTAAAACCTCCCAGTCCGTCGAGGTTCCACGTACCACGTACCACGTTCCATGTTGAAAGCCCTGGGCTTTTCTTCAACGTGGTACGTGGAACATGGAATCCCACTCGGGGGCATGCCCCCTCGGGGACGCCGCCCCTGGCGGGGCCGTCAGCGTGGAACCTCGATGCTCTCGGAGCCCATCTCCGCTCGTCACGCGTTACGCGTCACGATGGCTTGTTTATTGCTGTTGCCGTCCGCCGCGTGCTCGCTTGCTTCACTTTTGCCTTTTTACTTTCGCCTTTTGCCTTGCGCGCGGAGCGCGCGCCTCGTCACGCGTCACGATGGCTCGTGCTATGCTATTGCCGTCCGCCGTACGCCGTATGCCGTCCGCCGAGTTTCGTCCTTCCTTGTCACTCGTCACTCGTCACTTGTCACTAAGCTCGTATAGTTCTAATATCGCCGGC
>DAHVOV010000369.1 GCA_027318645.1 Candidatus Aminicenantota bacterium | reverse complement strand
GCATCGCCGGTGACCGATGCGATTGGCGCCAGGCCGTAGCGCAGGATCAGGGAACAATCGTCGGGGGCGTCCGCGAAGCCTTCGTCCTGTGCTAGGCGATGGGCGATGCGGATGATGTCGGCGCGGAACCCCTGGGGCGTCTGCACGCGACGCAGCTTGTCACGGTCGAGAACAGCCGTGACGTTCCCCTTGTCATCGACGCGCACGGTGGTGTCTTCGGCGGGCAGCACCGGCATGACCGCGGCGTTCTTGGAAAGCGCCTTCAGCACGCGATCGATCACATCGTTCGGGACCAGGGCGCGGGCGGCGTCATGGATCAGGATCTGCCCGGCCTCACCGGCCGCCGCTACGCCATTGGCCGAAGAGCCTTGCCGGGTCTTTCCACCCGCCACCACCACGGCGACCTTCGAATAATATCCGGCGATCTTTTTTGCCTGTGCCAGATGCTCCTTCGGGCATACCAGGATGATCCCCTGCACTCCCTTGTTCTTCTGGAACGGCTGCAGGCACATGTCCAGCATGGTCCTGGTGCCGATCTTCAGGAACTGCTTCGGTTCCTTGCCCTTGAAACGGGAGCCCTTGCCGCCGGCCAGGATGATGGCTGTGGTTTTCATAATGGACATTATAACCGAACGATCCATGACAGTGATAGTGGCAACTTGAAAGCTATGAACTATCGTGACGAATGACGAGAAACAGCAACAAAGTAACAAACACAATCATCAGTTCGCTGTTTTCTGGCTTTCACCGTGGAACGTGGTACGTGGCACGTGGAACCTTGAAGGACCGTCGCTCTGAAAGCCGCTGACTAGTTCCGAATCCCTTTGTTCTCCCTGTGGAACCTTGTTCGATCCCTATGAAATCGATGATTGTTAAGGTATAATGGCTGCCGTCAAGCCCCAATGAAAAAGTACAGATTTCTCTTCACCGGCGGCGGCACCGGCGGCCATGTCTACCCCAACATCGCCATCTATGAGGCGCTGAAGGAGAAGCACCCCGACGCCGAGTTCCTGTACGTCGGCACCCGCCGCGGCAGCGAGGCCTCCGTCGTGCCCGCGCTTCCCCAGCCGATGGACTTCGTCGCCGTCCCCGCGCGCGGGCTGCCGCAGCGGCTGAAGAGCCCGCGCACCCTGCTGGCGCTGGCCGCCATCCTCCTCGGCGCGGTGAAGAGCTTCTTCATCCTGCGCCGCTTCAAGCCCGACGTCATCATCGGCAGCGGCGGCTACGCGGCGGCGCCGGTGCTTCTGGCCGCGGCGGTGCTGAAGAAAAAGGTGTTCATCCACGAGCAGAACGCCGTGCCCGGCCGCCTCAACCTCTACGTCGCCCGCTTCGCCACCCGCATCGGCGTGGCCTTCCCCTCCACGGCCGCCTTCTTCCCGTCCCGCCGGGTCTTCCACGCCGGCTATCCCCTGCGGCGCTCGATCCGCGCCGCCGCCGGCGACGACGAGCGCCCCGAGGCGCGGAAGAACGGCGTCTCCGGGCGGCAGAAGCTGAGCGTGCCGCCGGACAGCCGCGTGCTGTTCATCTGCAGCGGCAGCATGGGCGCGCGCGCCATCAACCGCGCCGCCGCCGCGGCCATGCCGCGGCTGCTCTCCATCCCCAACCTGTTCGTCGTCATGTCCACCGGCAAGGCCTACGGCCCCCAGTACAAGGCCTACGACGACACGCTGCGCCAGCTGGAGCGCCAGGGCATCCCGCCGCAGATCGAGGGCCGGCTGCTGGTCCGGGAGTACTTCGACCAGATCGCCGAGATCTATGACATCGCCGACCTGGTGGTGTCGCGCGCCGGCGCCGGCGCCATCCAGGAGATCACGGCCAAGGGGCTGCCGTCCGTGCTGGT
>DAHVOV010000039.1 GCA_027318645.1 Candidatus Aminicenantota bacterium | reverse complement strand
GAGGCGGCTCTCGCTGTGTACAAAGTCGAGGAGACCCGCCCCCTTCGGACAGAGGGTGCCGCGGTTGACGGGGTGGTCCGGATCGCCTTCGATGTGGATGATTTCAGCCTTGGCGTTCTTGGCGTTGTCGCCCAGGCCGTGGCTCTTGGCGAACGCGGCGGCCTTGTCGGCCCAATTGAGCGCCTTGTCCTTGCCGCCGCTGGCACCGTAGGCGCTGGCCAGCATCAGGTACACGCCGGCCTCGAGCTTGGGCTCCATGCCGCCCAGCTGCACGGCCTTCTCGCCGTTGCGGATGGCCTTGTCGTAGCTCTTGGCGTTGTAGTGGTCCACCGTCAGCCAGTAGTAGGCCAGCTTGGTGAAGACGTTCTGCGCCGGGTCGGGGTAGTTCTTGATGTAGGTCTCGAAGGCAGCGATCCGCTCGGCGCCCTTCTTCTGCAGGGCCGTGGTGTAGTCGATGCCAGCGTTCTCCAGGTTCTGCGCCCAGGAGAGGGCGGCGGTCAGGATGATGATCAGCGCGAGCGCTTTAAGCACTCTCATGCGGTCCTCCCTGCTTGTCGCATCCATAGCCGATTAGACGGAAGATTCTATCTGATTGGTATGCCAAGCCGACGCTATTCACGGTGAGATGGGTTATCCATGCCGGAAGTCTACGGCAATAAGGTACCATAACCGACGTGAAAAAACAAGCGTTGCCATCATTTTCTAGACGTTCGAATTCGTCGGCCCGATGCAGGGAAATGGGAGAAAATAGATGGTAGACACCAGACGTTAGACGTTAGCAAGGCAATAGCCGAGCCAAATCAAGAGAGCACAGAGAGAACCCCGTCATGGATTTTTCTCTTGCTAACAACTAGCGTCTAACGTCTAGCATCTCGTGCCTGCTCCTTGTCACTCGTCACTCGTCACTTGTCACTGAGCTTCTGGTAAAATATAATACTCAATAGCCGATACTGAAGGAGAATACCGATGCATCCGGTCATCGAGTGGAAGGATGGAGCCGTGGTGATGCTCGACCAGCGCCTGCTGCCGGGCGAGAAGAAGTTCCTCGTCCTGCGCAGCCACCTGGAGGTGGCGCGCAGCATCCGCGACATGGCCATCCGCGGCGCCCCGGCCATCGGCATCGCCGCCGCCTACGGCATCGCCCTGGGCGTGGCGGAGCTGGAGCGCGACCCGCAGCGGGACCGGCCGGGATCCCTGGACTCCCGCTTCGACGCCATCGTGGCGGCCATCACCGCCACCCGGCCGACGGCGGTCAACCTGTTCTGGGCGGCGGCGCGCATGCGCGAGGTGTACGAGCGCTGCCGCGGCGACTACCCGCGGCTGCGGCGGGAGCTGCTGGCCGCCGCCGAGGCGCTCGACCGCGAGGACTTCGAGGCCAACCGCGCCATCGGCCGCAACGGCCAGGTCCTGCTGGGCGAGCGGGACACCGTGCTCACCCACTGCAACGCCGGCGCCCTGGCCACCGCCGGCTACGGCACGGCCCTGGGGGTGGTGCGCGCCGCCGTCGAGGCCGGCAAGAGGATCCGCGTCATCGCCGGCGAGACCCGCCCCTACCTGCAGGGGGCGCGGCTGACGGTCTGGGAGCTCCAGGAGGACGGCATCCCCGTGACGCTGATCACCGACAACATGGCCGGCCACGTCATGCAGAAGCGGATGGTGCAGGCGGTGATCGTCGGCGCCGACCGCATCGCGGCCAACGGCGACACGGCCAACAAGATCGGCACCTACGCGCTGGCCGTGCTCGCCCGCTTCCACGGCATCCCCTTCTACGTGGCCGCCCCGCTGTCGACCATCGATCCCGGCACCGCCGACGGGACGGGCATCCCCATCGAGGAGCGCGACCGCTCGGAGGTGACGAGCTTCCGGGGCCAGGAGACGGCGCGGCCCGCGACCGAGGTCTACAACCCGGCGTTCGACGTGACGCCGGCGGCGCTGATCACCGCCATCGTCACCGAGGAGAAGGTCCTCCGCCCCCCCTACGCGGAGGCGATCGCCTCGCTGCGCGGGCTCAGGCGAAGATAGTCCTCAGCTCTCCCAGCCGGCGGGCCACCTGGACGGAGCGCACGCAGGCGGCCACGCACTCGCCGCAGCCGGCGCACGCCTGCAGGCCCCGGGAGCCGGGGATCTCGTCCAGGGCGCGGCGCATCTCGGCGAAGTTCCCGTAGTCGGCGGCGTACATGTGGGCGCGCACCAGCGCCGGCACGTCGGCCCCGCGCGGGCAGCTGCCGGCGCAGCCGCCGCACTGGCGGCAGGCGTGGCCCAGGGCCAGCCGGATGCCGCGGTCGTTGAGGAACTTCGTCTCGTCGGCGCCGTACTCCAGGTTGAAAGCGACCGGCCAGTCGGCCTCCAGCTGCTCGAAGGTGGTGTAGCCGGGGATGGCCGTGGCCACCGCGGGCAGGCGCAGCACCCACTTGAGCAGCGCGCTATGCCAGATGCCCCCCTCGTAGTAGCGCTCCTGCACCTCGGGCGACTGCGCTTCGCGGTACCAGGCCTGCTTGCACTGCGTCTTCATCGCCACCAGGCCGATGCCGGCCTTGGCCGCCTTGTCCATGGCCGCCAGCAGCGCCTTGTCGTCGGCCATGGAGTAGTTGATCGAGGTCAGGATGACGTCGAAGCGGCCCATGGGCACGGCGGCCTCGATGCACTCGGCCATGCCCTGGTGGGTGGAGAAG
>DAHVOV010000353.1 GCA_027318645.1 Candidatus Aminicenantota bacterium | reverse complement strand
TGAGCAGTTGACCGAATAGCGACATCTGGCGTAACATGGTTGCGACCTCCTCGTTGGGTTGATAAATTTTTTGGGCAAAAAACTTTTATCAATTACCCTTCAGGAGGTCAATTTTTTATAAGTTATTTTGGACAGATCTGGCAATGCACCAACACTAACACGAACACTGAGAACTCGTTCTAATTTGGACCGCAGGGATTTCGGCCTTTCTCGCCCGCGCCGGGCTCAGCCGCCGTGGACGCGGTCGCGCCCCTGCTGCTTGGTGTGGTAGAGGGCCTGGTCGGCGCTGGCGATGAACTGGTTCGCCTCGCTGGTGGGGGGCGGCACGATGGCGGCCACGCCGATGCTGACGGTGACCACCTTGGAGACCGGCGAGGCCGGATGGGGGATGGCCAGGTCGGCCAGGGCGGCGCGGACGGCCTCGGCGATGGTCAGCGCCCCCTCATGGGTCGTTCCCGGCAGCAGCAGGAAGAACTCGTCGCCGCCGGTGCGGGCGGCCAGGTCGGCCGGGCGCTTGGCCTGGGCGCGGATGGCGGCGGCCACCTGGCGCAGGCACTCGTCGCCCTGCTGGTGGCCCAGCGAGTCGTTGTAGGGCTTGAAGTGGTCGATGTCGATGGCGACCAGCGCCAGCGGCTTTTTTTCGCGGCCGGCCACCGCCCATTCCCGGTGGAAGGTCTCGTAGAAGGTGCGATGGTTGGCCAGGTCGGTCAGGCCGTCGTAGCGGGCCAGGTGCTGCAGCTGCACGGTGCGCTCGTCGACGATGCGCTCCAGCTTGCGCTCGCGCGCCTTGCCGCGCTTGAGCAGGAGCAGGAAAATGCCGGCGACCAGCAGCAGCGCGGCCAGCCCGACCAGGGCCTTGAACAGGGGCGTCTGCGCGAAGAACGGCCGCAGGGTGAAGGCGAAGGCGACGCCCTGGCGGTTCCATACGCCGTCGCCGTTGCAGGCGATGACATGGAAGCGGTAGTCTCCCGGCGGCAGGTTGGTGTAGAAGGCGACGCGGCGGGCGCCGGCCTCCACCCAGTCGGGATCGTAGCCCTCGAGGCGGTAGGCGAAGCGCATCTTGTCGACCAGCAGGAAGCTGATCGCCGTGTAGTCGACCTCGACGTCGCCCTTGCCTGGCGGCACGGCCAGCGGCGGGGTCCCGCCGTTGCCGGCCGTTCCGGAGGCAACGGCGACGGGGCGGCCGTTGATGCGCACCTCCTCGATCGCCACCGGCGGCGCCACCTGGTTGAGGCGCTGGCGGCCGGGGTCGAACATGGCCAGCCCGCGGATGGTGGGGAACCACATGCGGCCGTTGCGGTCGATGCAGCCGGCGGGGGAGGCCGGGCCGCTGCTTTCGGTCACCTTGATGCCCTCCGACTTGCCGTAGGCGGTGCAGGGGATGCGCCGCAGGCGGCCGGCGGCGAAGCCCAGCAGGTCGCTCTTGGCCACGTGGTAGATTCCCTTGTTGCCGTTCAGCCACAGCCGGCCGTAGGCGTCCTCCAGCACCTGGAAGGCCTGGTCGCTGTACAGGCCGTCGCGGCTGGTGAAGCGGCGCACCTGGCCGTCGCGGACCCACAGCAGGCCGGCGTGGTCGGTGCCGGCCCAGATGTCGCCGTTGGCGTCGGCATGGATGGCCCAGACCGGCTGGTCGGAGATGCCCTCGCCGCCGACGGCGCGGAAGCGCCCGTTCTCGAGGACCGCCAGGCCGCCGTTGAAGACGCCGGCCCAGATGCGGCCGCGCCGGTCCTCGGCCAGGGAGTAGACGTAATTGTCGGGCAGGCCGTCGGCCGTGGTGTAGTTGACGATGGGCTTCCGGCCCTCGATGCGGTAGATGCCGCTGCCGTTGGTGCCGGCCCAGACCCGGCCCTGCGAGTCGGCCAGAAGGGAGCGGATGATGTCGCTGGCCAGGCCGGGGATGCGCGCGAAGCGGTCGGCCGTGCCGGTGTCGGCCAGGCGGAACAGGCCGCCGCCGTAGGTCCCCGCCCACAGGGCGCCGTCGCGGCTCTGGGCGATCGACCAGACATGCTCGCTGTCCAGGCCCTGGCCGCGGCCGTACGCCCGCCACTCGCCCTCGTGCCGGCGAGCCAGGCCGCCGCCGACCGTGCCCACCCAGAGGTCGCCGCGGCGGTCCTCGAAGACCGCGCGCACCGGGTCGACCGGCAGGCCGTTGCGCGCCCCGTAGCGGATGAACTTGTCCTCCTTCAGCTGCAGCAGGCCGTCGCGGGTGCCCACCCAGAGGCTTCCCTCGCGGTCCTCCAGGATGGCGCGCCCCGAGGTCAGGCCGCCCAGCTGCTTGACCAGCACCGTCAGCCGGCCGTTGTGCAGGCGAACGACCGGCTCCTGGTTGGTGCCGATCCACATCACCCCGTGGCGGTCGCGGTAGATGGCGCGGATGTCCTGCGAGGACGGGGCGGCCGGCGGGGGGGCGAAGCGGCCCTCGCGCCAGGTGACCAGGCCGCCGCCGCTGGTGCCGATCCACAGCGTCCCCTGCGGGTCGAGGTACAGGGCGCGGATGTCGTCATGGGGCAGCCCGGCGCCGGCGTGGAACGCCTCGGCCTTGCCGTCGGAGCGCAGGCGGTTCAGGCCGCGGCCGGTCCCTACCCACAGGCCGCCGGCGCCGTCCTCGGCCAGGGCGGCGATGTATCCGGAGGAGAAGCCGCGCCCGGGAGTGACCGGGCGGAAGCGGCCTCGCTGGCCGCGGTACAGGCCGCTGGTGGTGCCTACCCAGAGGACGCCGGCGTGATCCTCGAACAGGCAGAGGATCGAGTTGCTGCGCAGCCCGTGGCGCTCGTCGAAGCGCTCGAAGCCGTTGGGGCCGCGGCGCAGGAGCCCGGCGGTCGTGCCCACCCACAGGCCGCCGTCGCGGTCCTCGAGCAGCGCCTTGACGCCGTTGCTCTCCATCTCCGGCGTGTTGCCCTTGTCGAACACGGTGAAGGCGTGGCCGTCGAAGCGGGCCAGCCCCTCGTAGGTGCCCAGCCACAGGTAGCCGTCGCGGGTCTGCACCAGGGCCAGCACCGAGCTCTGCGGCAGGCCGTTCTCGGCGGAAAAGGTCTCGATGGAGTACTCGTCGAGCTCCAGGGCCGGATCGAGGGCGGGCAGGAGGGCGGGCAGCAGCAGAAGCGAGGTGATGAGCAGGAGGCAACCTGCGGCGGTTCCCTGGCGCATGGGACTTTTCTCTCCTTAAGGAACCTTATATAATAAAACATATCCGATTTTCAAGCGGAGAGGCGCTGGGCCGTCCTCAAGCCTTGTTCCTGGGAGAAGGATATGTCCTGTTTTCATGACACAACCGCGTCGCAGGATTGGCATGGAAAATGCCATCCATTAAGCGGTGCTCCCAGCGCCAACTTAGGAGGCAATGATGAGAAGCAAGTTCTTGCTGTTCTGGATGGTCCTGGCGGGACTCGCCCTCCTGGCCGGCAACCTGCCGGCCGCCAGCTCCATTTATGGGCATGTCTCGTTCGTCGACAACGGCGCAACGATCCTGCATGAGGACGGCAGCCAGGACGATGCGGTGGTCAACCTGCCCATCTCCCCAGGCGACACGGTGGTGACCGGGGAAAAGGGATCGAAGCCTTCCTGAACCAGAACGACGGTGAAGGCTGGCTGCTTCCTGAAACCCTGCGCCTGGCCGACTATGGCCTGGGCCACGACGAGCGTGCGAAACAACCCCAGCCCGTGGACTCCCGCCTCGGTCCCCGCTTCTACGATTGGCAGCTCACCCAATCCCCAGAGGAATCTTGGCG
>DAHVOV010000351.1 GCA_027318645.1 Candidatus Aminicenantota bacterium | reverse complement strand
ACAACTGGTGTTTGCTGGGAAGCCTGCGCTCGGATGGAACATCATGGACCGCGGGGACGCGGGCTCTGCCGGCGCAGGTGGAGGTCGCCAATCCCGCCGGGCGGCTCAAGGCCGGGATGTACGTCGAGACCCTCATCGAGGCCGGCAGCGGCCGGGCGGTCCTGGCCGTGCCCGAGACGGCCGTCCAGGACGACGAGGGACGGCGCATCGTCTTCGTGCGCACCGGCGCGGGCCGCTTCTCCCGGCGCGAGGTCCGCACCGGCGAGCGCTGGGCGGGCCAGGTCGAGATCCTGGCCGGGCTCTCCGCGGGCGACACGGTCGCCGCCGCGGGCAGCTTCCTGCTGGAGTCCGAGCTGCGCAAGGGCAGCCTGGGGGAGTAGCATGGGCTTCCTGGAGCGCCTGATCGCCTCGTCGCTGCGCCGCCGCGGCCTGGTCCTGGCCGGCGTCGCCCTGCTGGCCGCCCTGGGCGTCTGGTCGGTGCTGCGCATCCCCATCGACGCCTTCCCCGACGTCTCCAACATCCAGGTCGAGCTCCTGTCCGCCGCCCCGGGCATGTCGCCGCCCGAGGTCGAGCGCTTCGTCACCTATCCCATCGAGACGGCCATGCGCGGCCTGCCGCGCCTTTCCCAGGTGCGCTCGGTGTCGAAGGCCGGGCTGTCGGTGGTCACCGTCATCTTCGCCGACGGCGTCGACACCTACTTCGCCCGCCAGCTCGTTCTCGAGCGCCTGATCGAGGCGCGCGAGCAGGTGCCGGAGAGCGTGCAGATCTCGATGGGGCCGGTGTCGACGGCCATGGGCGAGATCTACCAGTACACGCTGCGGCGCTCGGGGGCGCTGGCGCGCATGGGCGAGGAGGAATTCCTGACCCTGGCGCGGACGGTCCAGGACTGGACCCTGGCGCCGCTGCTCAAGTCCGTCCCCGGCGTCAGCGAGGTCAACTCCTTCGGCGGCTACATCCGCCAGTACCTGGTGGAGGTGGACCCGGCCCGGCTCATGGCCCACGACCTGGCCCTCGCCGAGGTGGGGGAGGCGCTGCGCCGCAACAACCTCAACGCCGGCGGCAACATCCTGGAGCAGGGCGAACGCCAGTACCTCGTGCGCGGCGTCGGGCTGCTGCAGTCGCCCGCGGACATCGGCGCCGTCGTCCTGAAGACGGTGCGCGGGACCCCGGTCCTGGTGCGCGACGTGGCGACGGTCCGCGCCGGCCACGCCGTGCGCCAGGGCGGCGCCATCCAGGACGGCCGCGGCGAGTGCGTCGGCGGCGTGGTCATGATGCTGCGCGGCGCCAACGGCCGCGAGGTGGTGCGGGCCGTGGAGCGGCGCGTCGCCGAGGTCAACGCCTCGGGCGCCCTGCCGCCGGGCCTGAGCATCGTCCCCTACTACAACCGCAGCGACATCATCCATCACGCCGTGGCCACGGTGAGCGAGGCGCTGCTGCTCGGCTCCATCCTGGTGGTCCTGGTCCTGTACCTGTTCCTGCGCAGCCTGCGCGGGGCCTTCATCGTCATCCTGGCCCTGCCGCTCTCCATGCTGTTCACCTTCATCCTCATGCGCGCGGCCGGCATCTCGGCGAACCTCATGTCCCTGGGCGGGCTGGCCATCTCCATCGGCATGATCATCGACGCCACCATCATCCAGGTGGAGAACGTGCAGCGCCACCTCGGCGCCGGCGCCGGGGGCGGGCGCAAGCTGGCGACGGTGCTGAAGGCGGTGCTGGAGGTGCGCAAGCCGTCGATCTTCGGCGAGATGATCATCGCCCTGACGTTCATCCCCATCATCGCCCTGCAGGGGATCGAGGGCAAGATGTTCCTGCCCCTGGCCTTCACCCACGTCATCGCCCTGGTGTCCTCGCTGCTGCTGTCGATCGTGGCCATCCCGGCGTTCTGCCACATCGTGCTCCGCCCGCAGCCCGAGAAGGAGAGCGTGCTGGTCGCCGGGGCGCGGCGCGCCTACCTGCCGGTGCTGCGCTGGGCGCTGGGCCACGGCCGCCTGCTGGTCGTGATCTCCCTGGCGCTGCTGGCCGGCGCGCTGCTGCTGCTCCCCCGCCTGGGGAGCGAGTTCATGCCGGTCATGGACGAGGGCGCATTCGACATGGACATCCAGTTCCTGCCCGGCATCTCCCTGGAGCGGTCGCTGGCCCTGAGCCGCGAGGTCGAGGCCCGGCTCATGAAGTTCCCGGAGCTGCGGACGATCGTCGGCAAGACCGGCCAGACGGGCATCGCCCTGGAGGCGCGCGGCGTGGAGAAGACCGGCTACGTGGGCATGCTGAAGCCGCGCCGCGAATGGACGTCGGCCCGCAGCCGCGAGGAGCTCTTCGGCCTCATGCGCCGCTCGCTGGCCGACATCCCGGGCATGGCCTTCTCCTTCAGCCAGCCCATCGCCTGCCGCATCGACGAGCTGGTCGCGGGCACCAAGGCCCAGCTCATCATCCGCCTGTTCGGCGAGGATCTGGACGTCCTCCAGGCCAGGGGGGCGGAGATCGCCGCCGTCCTCCGGCGCCTGCGCGGGGCCGAGGACGTCGCCGCCGAGGTCGTCTCCGGGCAGCCCTACCTCACCGTCCGCCCCGACCGCGCCCGCATCGCCCGCCTGGGCCTGAGCGTGCAGGACGTGCAGGATGTCGTGGAGACGGCCGTGGGCGGCCGGACGGTGACCCGGCTGTACGAGGGCGACCGCTTCTTCGACCTGCAGCTCCGCTATCCCGAGGGCGAGCGGGACTCGGCCGAGGCCCTGCGCGCCATCCGCGTGCGCGCCCCCGGCGGCGCCTGGGTCCCCCTGGAGCAGGTGGCCGACGTCACGACGGTCGAGGGCCCCAACCAGATCAGCCGCGAGAACGGCATGCGGCGGATCGGCGTCGAGTGCAACATCAGCGGCCGCGACCTGGGCGGCTTCGTCGCCGAGGCGCGCCGGGCCGTGGCCCGCAGCGTGCGCCTGCCGGCGGGCACCTTCCTCGAGTGGGGCGGGCAGTTCGAGAACCAGCAGCGGGCCATGCGCCGGCTGGCCGTCATCCTGCCGCTGACCATCGGACTGGTGCTGCTCTTCCTCTACCTGACCTTCGGCTCGCTGCGCGTCGCCCTGCTGGTCATCCTCAACCTGCCCTTCGCCCTCATCGGCGGCGTGCTGGCCCTCTTCCTGTCGGGCCTGTACCTGTCGGTGCCGGCCTCGGTGGGCTTCATCGCCCTCTTCGGGATCGCCGTCCTCAACGGCATCGTCCTGCTGGCGCACATCACCCAGCTGCAGGACGCGGGGATGCCGCTGGTCGACGCCGTCGTCGCCGCCTGCCTGGACCGGCTGCGGCCGGTGCTGATGACGGCGACGATCACCGTGCTCAGCCTGCTGCCGCTGCTCTTCGCCCAGGGGCCGGGCTCGGAGATCCAGCGGCCGCTGGCGGTGGTGGTGGTGGGCGGGCTCATCTCCTCGACGCTGCTGACGCTGGTGCTGCTGCCGGCGCTCTACCGCATGTTCCCCGGGCCGCGGGCGGCGCAAGCGGCCGAATAGCGCGGCCACGGCCGCGCCGCCGGGCTAGGCCGGACGGAAGATGTCGGGCTCGATGAAGATCTTGCGGACGGCGGGGAACTGGTCGCGGATGTCGACCTCGATGCCGTTGATCAGGCTGCAGACCTGGGCGGCGCTCAGGCGCCCGTCGAACTCGGCCTTGATCGCCAGCAGGATGTCCTCGGCGCCGAGGTGCAGCGAGCGGATGTGGATGACGCGGGCGACGTTCTCCTCGCGCAGCAGCAGGGAGCGCACCTGGCGCAGCATCTCCGGGTCGGCGCTCTCGCCGATGATCAGCGACTTGGTCTCGTAGCCCATGAGCGCGGCGGTGACCGCCAGCAGGGCGCCGATGAGGATGGACGCCAGGCCATCGAAGAAGAGGATGCCGGTGACGTGCTCCAGGAGCAGGGCGGCCAGGGCGATGCTCAGCCCGACCAGCGCCGCCGTGTCCTCGAGGAAGACCACCACCAGCTCGGCCTTCTTGGTGCGGTGCAGGAAGGAGAGCAGCCTGGCGCTGCCGCGCTCGGCGCGAATGCTGCGCAGGGCGACGCGCAGGGATACGGCCTCGGCCACGAGGGCGACGCACAGGACGGCGATGGCCACCGGCAGGTGGTCGACCGGGGCCGGGTGGCGCAGCTTGCGCACCCCCTCGTACACCGAGAAGAGGGCGCCGGAGGTGAACAGGATGATGGCCACGATGAAGGACCAGAAGTAGCCCTCGCCGGAGAAGCCGAAGGGGTGCAGCTCGTCGGCCTTGCGCGCCGCCTTGCGCATGCCCACGAAGAGCAGGACCTGGTTCATGGTGTCGGCGCTGGAGTGGATGGCCTCGGCCAGCATGGCCGACGAGCCGGTAAGGCCGGCCACGGCGAGCTTGACCAGGGCGATGAACAGGTTGGCCAGGAAGGCGGCCAGGACGACCGAGAGCGAGCCGTGCTTTTTTTTCATTGGACGTGTGCCCGGGGTCTCTGTTGCATGGGTTTTCGTGAAAGCGTCATTGTAGCGCCGCGGCGGCGGAATGTCAACTTTTCGCCTTATCGGCTGCGCCCATATTTATTTGCGGAAAAACGTGCGGATTGCATATATAATATATAACTGATCTGGAGGCAGTATGGGCGAAACCGGGGATAAGACGGTCAGGACCGAGATCCGCATCGGCGGCATGCACTGCGCCATGTGCGCCGCCGCGGTGGAGAAGTCGCTGCGCCAGGTGCCGGGCATCGGCGAGGTGTCGGTGAACCTGGCCAGCGAGCAGGCGACGGTCGCCTACGACGCCGGGCGGACCGGGCCGGAGGAGATGAGGAAGGCGGTGGAGAAGGCCGGCTACCGCTACCTGGGCACGGCCGAGGCGGCGGGCGAGGAGGAGGCCCGGGAGCGCGCCGCCGAGCTGCGCCTGCGCCTGCGCCGCGTCGTCATCGGCTTCGCCACCGGCCTGCCGCTGATGGCGGCCATGCTGCTCATGCGCCATCCCGCCCTGGCCTGGCGCCTGGCCATGCTGGCCCTCTCACTGCCGGGGATCGTGTTCCTGGGCTTTCCCATCTTCGCCGCCGCCGGGCGGTCGCTGCGCAACCGCAGCCTGACCATGGACGTGATGTACGCGCTGGGCATCGGCGTAGCCCTGCTTTCCAGCCTGGCGGCCACCGTCGCCCTCCTGCCCCACGGCTTCCTGTTCTTCGACACCGTCGTGCTGCTGGCCGCCTTCCTCAACCTGGGCAAGTACCTCGAGGCGCAGGCCAAGGGCCGCACCTCGGAGGCCATCCGCCGCCTGCTGGACCTGCGCCCCAAGACCGCCGTCGTCGTCCGCCAGGGGCGGGAGGAAACGGTGCCGGTGGAGGCGGTCGCGGTCGGCGACGAGCTGCTGGTGCGGCCGGGGGAAAAAGTGCCCGTCGACGGCCGTGTCCTCGCCGGCTCCAGCTACGTCGACGAGGCCATGGTCAGCGGCGAGCCGCTGCCGGTGCTCAAGGAGGCCGGCAGCGAGGTGATCGGCGGCACGATCAACCGCAACGGCGTGCTGCGCCTGGCGGCCGCGCGCGTCGGCCGCGAGACGCTGCTGGCCCAGATCATCCAGCTGGTGCGCGCCGCCCAGGGCTCGAAGCCGCCCATGCAGCGCCTGGCCGACCGGGCGGTCACCCTCTTCATCCCGGTCATCCTGGCCGTGGCGCTGGCCGCCTTTGCCGGCTGGTACTGGCTGGCGGGGCAGTCGCTCCTCTTCTCGCTGACCATCCTGATCTCCGTGCTGGTGATCGCCTACCCCTGCGCCCTGGGCCTGGCCACGCCCACGGCGGTCATGGTCGGCATCGGCCGCGGCGCCGAGCTGGGCATCCTGATCCGCCGCGGCGAGGCGCTGGAGACAGCCGGCCGGCTGACCACCGTCCTGCTCGACAAGACCGGCACGCTGACCGCCGGCCGTCCCGAGGTGGCGGAGATCGTACCGGCCGCGGGGGAGACCGCCGACGGGCTGCTGCGCCTGGCCGCCACCCTCGGCAGCGGCTCGCGCCATCCATTGAGCGAGGCCGCCGTGCGCGCCGCCGCCGGGCGCGGCCTCGACGTGCCGCCCGTGTCCGGCTTCGACACCCTGGAGGGCCAGGGAGTGAGCGCGCGCCTCGGGGAGGAGGAGGCCGCCATGGGCAGCGTCGACTTCTTCCGCCGCCGTGGCGTGGCCGGCATGGAGAAGGCCGCCGCGGACATCGAGCGGCTGCAGGGCGAGGGGCGGACGATCGTGCTGGTCGCGCGCAATAGCGCCCTGGCCGGCGTGCTGGCCGTCGCCGACGCCGTCAAGCCATCGGCGGCGCCGGCCGTGGCCGGGTTCGCCCGCCTGGGGATGGCCGCGGCCATGATCACCGGCGACAACCCGCGCTCGGCGGCGGTGATCGGCCGCCAGGCCGGCATCGACAGGATCCTGGCCCAGGTCCTACCGCAGGACAAGGCGGGCGAGGTGCGCCGCCTGCAGGAGAGCGGCGAGGCGGTGGCCTTCGTCGGCGACGGCATCAACGACGCGCCGGCCCTGGCCCAGGCCGACCTGGGCATCGCCGTGGGCGGGGGCAGCGACGTGGCCATCGAGAGCGGCGACATCGTCCTGGTGCGCGACGACCTGCGCGACGCCGTCGCCGCCGTGCAGCTGAGCCGCAAGGTCATGGCCCGCATCCGCTGGAACCTGTTCTGGGCGTTCGCCTACAACGCCGCCCTGGTGCCGCTGGCCGCCGGCGCCCTGTACCCCTCCCTGGGCATCCTGCTGCCCCCCGAGCTGGCCGGCCTGGCCATGGCCATGAGCTCGGTCACCGTCATCACGCTGTCCTTGCTGCTGAAGCGCTACGTGCCGCCGATCAAG
>DAHVOV010000342.1 GCA_027318645.1 Candidatus Aminicenantota bacterium | reverse complement strand
TGCCGACGAACGCGGTGACCTTCATCATGGGGGCCTCGCTGGTTTTTGAATAAACCCGCTGGAAAAGGTTGTCAAGTTCAGGGAGGGGGCGGGGCCTGGCGCGACGAGCCGGATCGGCAGGGGGCAGGGCTGAGGCGGGCGGGGATCACCCCTGGGCGGCGGCCTTGACCGACCGCTTGCCGCTCATGAACTCGATGTCGACGCGGCCGATGCAGACCCTGGCCACGGAGTCGTCGGAGACCTGGGCGGCGGCGACCGCCTCCGGATCGCGCTCCAGCTGGCGGATCATCACGTTCAGGGCGCGGCGCTTCTCGTCCGGGTCGTCCACGAAGCGGACCCGGCCGGCGAACTGGACGCTGTCGAACATGTGGTTGCAATGGCCGTGGGAGTAGCCGCGATCGAGGATGGCCTGCCCCCACACGCGGCCGTTGGCATTCAGGAAGTCGATCTTCTTTCCCTCGCGGGCGCAATGGAAATAGATCGCGTTCCGCTCCCGGTCAAAGCCGGAGCTGAGCGTCGCCAGGTACGGCTCGTTGTCGCGGCACATGGCCACGGTGACGTAGAGCGCCCCGGCGAGGATCGCCTTCATCTCGGCGGGGTCCTTGATCTCCTTCTCCCTGCGGCGCAGCGGGTGATATCCTTCCATGCTGGATTTCTCCTTGGAAAAGCCCCATGGTAGCATTCGCGCCGGCGGGAAGCAATCGCCCGGTTTCTGGCCGGGGCGGCAACGCTGGCATGCAAGATATTGATGAAAGCTGGGAAAATTATATGTTAAGATTATTTGACATAAAGTAAAACAAAGTGTATATTAAGTACGTACTAAATAACATGATGTCATTGAAAATGAACATTGGGAGGTAAACTTGGAACAAAAAGAAAGGCAAATCCTGGTTTCCATCATCGGCTCCGTGCTGACCCTGGCCGGGTATTCCCTGTATGTGTACCTGAAGTACATCGCGCCGAACCCGGCCGTCATCGACGACTTCAAGTTCTGGGGCAAGGCCTTCCTGGTCCTGATCCCCATCGGGATCGCCGCGCAGATCGTCATCCATATCATTTTCGCCATCGCGAACCGCATCGCCACCGGCGAGGACATCCCGATGATCGACGACGAGCGCGACAAGCTGATCGAGCTGAAGTCCATCCGCATCTCCCACTGGCTGTTCACCCTGGGCTTTTTCCTGGCCATGGGCTCGCAGGCCCTGGGCATGCGGCCGTGGGTGATGTTCACCGTCCTGCTTGGCTCGGGATTCCTCGCCTCCGTCGTCGCCGAAGCGGCCAGGATCGGCTTTTACCGCAGGGGGCACTAGCATGGACCGCTGCGTCATCACCAACGAGATCCGCAAGCTGCGCTTCCTGGCCGGCGAGATGACCCAGCAGCAGCTAGCCGAGAAAACCGGGGTGACGCGCCAGACCGCCGCCGCCATCGAGAACGGCAAGTACTACCCGTCGCTGGAGTTGGCCTTCCGCATTGCCCATGTCTTCGGTCTGCCGCTGACGGAGGTATTCTCCTTCCGGCTCGAGGAGGGATGCAAATGAACGGACAGGCCGTGAGCGGGTCCATGATGAGGGCGGCCGTCATGACGGAATACGGGCCGCCCGAGGTACTGCGCATCCAAGAGGTCCCCATGCCGAAGGTCGGAGACCGGGACGTGCTGGTGCGTGTGCGGGCGACGTCGGTGAACTACGGCGACCTGCTGGCGCGGAACTTCCGGGCCGTCTCGCCGCGGGAGTTCCACATGCCCTTCATCCTGTGGGCCTTCGCCAGGCTGTACTTCGGCGTCCGCAGGCCGCGGGTCAAAATCCTGGGCAGCGAGTTCTCCGGGGAGATCGCGGCCGCGGGCCGCGGCGTGACCCGCTTCCGGCCGGGCGACCCGGTGTTCGGCTACCTGGGCCAGGCCATGGGCGCCTACGCCGAATACCTCCGCGTGCCGGAGGATGGCTGCCTGGCGCTCAAGCCGGCCGGGATGTCGTTCGCCGAGGCCGCCGCCGTCCCCTACGGCGCGGTCATGGCCCTGAACCTGCTGCAGCGGATAGGCGTCCGGCCGGGCCATAAGGTGCTGGTCATCGGCGCCAGCGGCGGCATCGGCTCGGCGGCGGTGCAGATCGCCCGGCATTTCGGGGCCGATGTCCACGGCGCGTGCGCGGGCGAGCGGGCGGAGTACGTGCGCTCCCTGGGGGCAAGCCGGACGATCGATCCCCGCCGGGAGGACTTCACGAAAAACGGGGAGACCTATGACCTGATCTTCGACGTGCTGGGCCGGAGCTCTTTTTCGCGCTGCCGGCGCTCGCTGGCGGCGAACGGCCGCTATCTGGCGGCCAGCTTCAAGACGGGCAAGCTCCTGCGCATGCTGTGGACCTCGCTGGCCGGCGGCAAGAGGGCCGTGTGCGCTTTTGCGCCGGGGGGCCGCGCGGACCTGCTAGCGGCCAGGGAACTGATCGAGGCCGGGAAATTCAAGGCGTTCATCAACGGCCGCTTCCCGCTGGCGGCCGCCGCCGCGGCCCACCGCTGCGCCGAGCAAGGGCCGGCCGGGGGGAAGGCGGTCATCACGGTGGGCGTTGAAAATGACGATTGACAGGCAAGGAGGAAAACCATGAAAGCGATCGTATACACGAGATACGGGCCGCCGGACGTGCTGCGGATGATGGACGTGGAGACGCCCGCGCCGCGCCGCAACGAGGTGCTGGTGAAGGTGGCGGCGGCGTCGGTGAACGCCTTCGACTGGCATATGCTGCGGGGGGAGCCCTTCGTCGCCCGACTGGCCGGCGGCCTGTTCAGGCCCAGGCACACGATCCTCGGCGAGGACATCGCCGGCACGGTCGAGGCGGTCGGCAGGGACGTCACGCGCTTCAACCCGGGCGACGAGGTGTTCGGCGACATCGCCGCCTGCGGCTCGGGCGGGTTCGCCGAGCACGTGTGCGCCCGCGAGGACCTGCTGGCGCCGAAGCCGGCCAACCTGGCGTTCGCCGAGGCGGCCGCCGTGCCCATGGCGGCGATCACCGCCCTGCAGGCGCTGCGCGACAAGGGCAGGATCGGGAAGGGGAAGCGCGTCCTGATCAACGGCGCCGCCGGCGGGGTCGGCACCTTCGCGGTGCAGCTCGCCAGGCATTTCGCGGCCGACGTCACGGCCGTGTGCGGCGCCCGGAACCTGGAGCAGGCGCGCTCCCTCGGCGCGGACCGGGTCATCGATTACGCGAAGGAGGATTTCGCCGCCCGCGGCGATCAGTATGACCTGATCCTCGGGGCGAACGGCGACATCCCGCTTGCCGTGTACAGGCGCGCGCTGGCTCCCGGCGGGACCTACGTCATGACCGGCGGCTCCAACCGCCAGATCTTCCAGGCCCTGCTCCTGGGTCCCTGGATGTCGGGCGGGGGCAGGAAGCTGGGGGCCATGTCGGCCAGGGCGGACCGCGAGGACCTGCTGTTCGTGAAGGGGCTCATCGAGGCCGGCCGGGTGAGGCCGGTCATCGACCGCCGCTACCCGCTGGCCGATGTCGCCGACGCCATCCGCTACCTCGAGACGGGGCACGCGCGGGGCAAGGTCGTCATCACGGTCGTCCCGGGGTGAAGCGGCTTCGGGCGGGATAGCCGGGGGCGGGAGGGGCCGTTGGCTCAGTTCTTGACCAGCGTGGCGTTGATGGTGTAGGTCTGCCCGCTTTTGATCGTGAATGTGGTCACGAAATCCTGGTAGCCGTCCTTGGTCAGCTTGATGGTGTGCTGGATCGGCGTGACGTTGGTGATGGTGGTGGGCGTGAGCCGGCCGGTGTTCCTGATGTCGTAATAGACCAGGGCGCCGTCGGGGACCGAGTTCACCTGGATGATCGTGTTCGCCTTGTCCGTGTTGGGCTTCTTGATGACCAGGAAATAAACGGCCGCGACCACGATGACGGCTACGGCGGCGACGACGAGCGGGGCGGCCCTACGCGGCTTGTTGGGGTCGGGCCAGTCATCCTCCTGCTCCAGATGCCGGGGGGTGTCGTCTTCCTGCTCCTGGGCGGTGGCAGGGAAGTGGCGGGAGTCCGCAGCGGTCTGGGCTGGCGCCGGCAGGGCCTGGACGCACAGCAGGGCCGCGAAGGCGATCATGACGCAAAATGAAACGGGACGATGGATGGCGCTGAACTTCATGCCTCCATTCTGAGGAAATCCCGGCGGGATGTCAACACTCCTTCTTCAAGCCACAGCCGCGCGAGCACAAGCCGCTGCGGCTACTGGATGTCCGCCTCGTTCTTGGAGGTGCCGTCGGAGCACTGGACGAGATACTCCGACTGGTATTTCGGATCATGGAGATAGATCTGGACCCATCCCTCCACCTCGGCCAGCTGGGTGCCGCCCTGCACGTTCAGCTTCGCCCGGATGGTCTTCTGACCCGAGGTGCTCCACGTGCAGTTGCGCGTGTTCTTGCGCAGCTCGTTGGGCCCCAGGGAGATGGAGTAATAATTCGTCCCCTTGCCCTCGATGTAGAACTCCAGGTGCATCATCCCGGTGGCGACGGCGGTGTTGTTCTTGACCCAGACGTGGATGTCGCGGTCGCCGAACACCGGGGCGGTCTTGCCGCTGGTGATGCAGACGGTGACGCTGGGCAACGGCGGCTTCAGCTGGATGTCGGGGAGCTTGTCCACGGGGCGGAGCAGAGCGGGATTGAAGACGATGGAAAAGACGCCGTTGCTGCTGTCGCCTCCCTGTTCGCCCATGGCCTGTACGCGGATCTTGTAATCGGCGGCCAGGGGGGCATTGGTGCCGTTCAAAAACCGGCCGGCGCTCCAGGAGTAGGGCGAGCTCCCGGGGGGAAGGCCTTCGGCGATGGTGCCGACCGGGTCGCCGTTGCTGCGGACCAGGCTGATGCGCAGGTGCTCGGTGACGTTGGCCGAGGTCCAGGTGACGGGATGGGTGGTCCCGAGCTCCCAGCTTTCGCCGCCGTTGGGCGAGGTGACGGTAATGACGGGCGTGGGCTGCACCACGGCGACGATGGAGAAGAGCCCGTCGCTCTTGTCCGCCACCTGTTGGCCCACCACCTTGACCCGGACCCGGTACTGGCCGGCGGGTGCCGTTCCCGCGGAGAGGTCGCCCACGTGCCAGGAATAGGTGCCGGTGGCGGCGGGCACGATGGCGATGAGCCCGGCCAGGTTGTCGGCCGGGTCGACCAGGGAGATGCGGACGTCGCCGGCGACGCCCGAGCTGCCCCATTGGATCGTGCGGTTCTCGCCGATGACCCAGATCTCGCCGCCGTTCGGGGCGACGACTTCGACCGACTGGCCGCCGGCGGCCAGGGAAAGTCCCAGGAATATCCAGGCTGCGATCCACGACGTTTTTCTCATGATCTCCTCCATCCGCCCAGGCGGAACCCTGCACGCTATATGCGAGCGGCAGGGAAATATCTCAGGCCCCGGCGGGATCGGCCTCCGGCTCGCGGGCTTTCTTTATGGCCCGCGATTTGCTAGCATGGGCCTTCATGCAGGACTCCATATCGCTGCGCACGGCCAGGCGGCTCACGCTCAACTCCCTGCTGCTCGACGGCCGGACGAAAGTCCGGGCCGGAAAAGGCGGAGTGGCGCAGGTCGTGGAGCGCCTGGGCTACGTGCAGATCGACACCATCGCGGTGATCGAGCGGGCCCACCACCACGTGCTGTGGTCGCGCATGCCCGGGTACCGGCCGGGGCACCTGCACCAGGCGCTGGCCGGGGAGCGGACCGTTTTCGAATACTGGGGCCACGCGGCGTCGTACCTGCCGATGAGGGACTACCGCTTCTACCTGCCCATGATGCGGGGCTTTCTTGACCCGAAGAACGGCTGGTTTCGCGGCTGGGGCGAGAAATACGGGGACCTGCTCGGGCCGGTGAAAAAGAGGATCCGCGAGGAGGGGCCGCTGGCGGCGCGCGACTTCGAGCACCCGGCCGGCCGCAAGGGGCCGTGGTGGGACTGGAAGCCGGCCAAGGCGGCGCTGGAGCTGCTGTTCTGGCGCGGCGAGCTGATGATCCGCGAGCGCCGCGGCTTCGAGCGCGTGTACGACCTGACCGAGCGCGTCCTCCCGGCCGGCACCGACACGCGGATGCCCGATGACGGCGAGCTGGGCCGCTTCATCGTGCGCCGGGCGATCGGCGCCCTGGGCGTCGCCCGCGAGCGTGAGATCCGCGATTACATCCGCATCGGCGACCGGCGCATCGTAACCCGGGCGCTGGACGAGCTGCTGGCCGCATGCGAGGTCGCCCGCGTCGCGGTCGAGGGCCAGAAGACGCCTTTCTTTGCGTTCCCCAAAGCTCTCGAGCAGGCGGGCCGTTTGCGCGCCAGGCCGCCTCGGGCCAGGTTCCTGTCGCCCTTCGACAACCTGGTCATTTTCCGCCCGCGGCTGCAGGAGCGCTTCAGCTTCGACTACGCCTTCGAATGCTACGTGCCGCGGCACAGGCGGAACCACGGCTATTTCGTCCTGCCCATCCTGTTCGGCGAGGACCTGGTGGGCCGCCTCGACCCCAAGGCCGACCGCGTCTCCAGGAAGCTGATCGTCCGCCGCCTCGCCATCGAGCCGCGTTTCGCCTCCGCCGAGGGCCTTGCGCCCGGGCTTGCCGCCGCGCTCCGCGAATTCGCCACCTTCAACGGCTGCGAGGAGACGGCGCTCGAGAAGGTCGAGCCGGCCGGAATGAGGATGCCGCTGTCCAGGCTGCTGTCCCGGCCAAGGGACTGATCCGCCATCTTCCTCAAGCGCAATGACCCTCGCTTTTTTCCTGCTGCCGTCCAATGCCTGGCGTCTGACGTCGCGAGCTTTTTCTTGATATAATGGGACCAGGAGAACGCCTATGATCGAACAGCTGTTTCAGCTTGCCCAGGGCGACGCCAAGACGATCGAGAAGGTCGTCATGGACGAGAACCTGCACTACATGCACATGATCCTGAACAAGGGGGAGGGGCTGCCCGAGCACTTCTCCAACTCGAACGTCTACATGGCCGTCCTGCGCGGCACCCTCACCATCGGCCTCGGCGGCCAGGAGGACCACGTCTATCCCAAGGGCAGCCTGCTCAAGATCCCCTTCAACGTCAGGATGAACGTCCGCAACCTGCATGACGAAACATTGGAACTAACCGTGGTGAAAGCCCCGGCGCCTAAGAAGACCTAGATAAGGAAAAAGGCAAAAGGTAAAAGGAAAAAGGGAAGAGAACTGCCCTGCCAAAATTGTCCGTGTAAATTATCGATCCTGCGCTCGATGAGGGCGGCTTGCTTACTTTTTCCTTTTACCTTTTTACTTTTTACTTTGTTATTTTAAGGAGTCCACGATCTGCTTGGCGGTGGCAGCGTCCTTGTGCTGCGGGTCGAGCTCCAGGAACTTCTGCAGCCACTGCCTGGCGCCGGCCATGTCGCCCTGGCCGAGGAGGACGAGCCCGAGCTGGTAGCAGGCGTCGGCGTGGGCCGGGTCGACGGCCAGCAGCTTCTCGAGCGCCGCCCTGGCGCCGGCGTTGTCGCCGAGGTTCACCAGGCAGACGGCGTAGTTGTACAGGGCGTCGGCGTCGTTGGCAACGAGGGCCAGCGCCTTCTTGTAATTCCCTGCCGCCTTGGCGTAGTCGCCGCCGCGCGCCTGCAGCTTGCCCAGGCTGGACAGCGCCAGGGCGAAGTCGGGCTTCAGCTCGGCGGCCTTGGCGTAGTCGGCGAGCGCGCCGGCGGCGTCGCCGCTCTTCTCGCGGCCGTAGCCGCGGTAGTAGTGGAGCATGGGGCTCGTCGGGTCCAGGGCCAGCGCCTCGCCCGCGCGGGCGGCCGCGTCGGCGAACTGCCCGGCGTTGACCAGCCCGACGACGGCGCGCAGCCGATCGCCGGCGCCGGTGTCCTGCACCGGCATGGGCTCGAGCTTGGCCGAGATGTCGAGCTCGTCGCCGATGGTGAGGCGCAGGCTGGAGCGGGCGGGAAAGTAGCCCTCCTTCTCGAACTCCACGTCGTAGCTGCCGGTGGGGATGCCGTTCTTGTAGACGTAGCCGGAGTCGTCCGTGGCCAGCTCGATGCGGCTGGAGCGCGTCCGCGCCGAGATCAGGGCGATGCGCACGCCGGCGATGGGCTGGCCGGTCTTCAGGTCGCTGATCGTCCCCTTGACCGCGTTCATGACCGCGGCGGGCGCGGCCAGGGCCGCGCCCAGGAGCGCGGCCGTCATCAGGATGGCAGTGGTGTGCTTCATGGTTCACCTCATGGTTGGACGGCAGACTCGAGCCGGACCGCCCGCTCGTGGTACTGGCGGGCCCGGTCCTTGTCGCCGAGCACCGTCCAGGCGGCGGCCAGCAGGTGGTTCACCGCCGCCGTATCGCCGTAGCGCCGCAGCCGCTCCAGGTAGGCGGCGGCCCGGTCGTAGCGTTTCAGCTCGATGGCCGAGTTGGCCAGCAGGGTCAGCTCGGCGTAGGTGCGCCGCTCGTCGTTGCCGGCGAGCAGCTCGAGCACGCGGGCGAAATCGCCGGCGCGGTAGCAGGCCATGGCCAGCAGCGAGGTCATGGCCGGCGTGCGCGCCGCGGCGGGGACCGCATCCAGCCGGGCCGCCGCCTCAGCGGGCCGGCCCAGGTTCAGGAGCTGCTCGGCCAGGACCGCCTGGTAGGAGGGAAGCGCCCCCTCGTCGTCGCTGCGCTCGTGGGAGAAGGGGCGCTTCAGCTCCATGTAGCCGGGCAGGACATGGATCGCCTGCCGGGCGACCTCGCGGCCGTTGTCGCGCGCCACCAGGGCATAGCTGCCGTCGGCCAGCGCGGACAGGTCGCCGGCGAACCAATGGCCGCCGGCATCCTGCGCGGAAAGGGCCAGCACCTCGCGGCCCGCCCCGTCGAGCAGGGCCGCCGCCGGCGCGCCGGCGCCGGGAACGAGCGCGACCAGGCGGTCGTCCCGCTTGAACAGGAAGCGCGGGTCGGAGAGCAGGACGCTGCCGCCGGAGGCGAAGGGGAGGAAGCGCCCCTTCGCCGGCGCCCGCTGGAAGCCGGCCAGCAGCCCGGGGCCGCGCGGGGCAACGTCGAGGTCGCGGGACACGGAGAAGAAGTCGCCGTTGTCCTTGTTGATCAGGGTGGCCTGGACGCGGTAGCGGCCGGGGACGACCGGGCAGAAGTCGCGGAACACGATCTTCTTCTCCTCGATCTCGCGCCGCCGCTCCGCGGTCACGTCGAGGCGCGTCGTCTTCTCGGCGCGGTAGATGGCGCCTCCGGCGGCGTCCTCGACGGCCAGGTAGACGGCGATCTCGGCCAGGAAGGACTGCTCGGACTTCCGGCGGAACTCGATCGCGTCGGGGAGCATGGCCCAGCTGACGAACCAGAGCCCGTCCTGCTCCACGGCGGCGATGTCGCCCCAGCCCAGCACGCGGCGCGACGAGTCGCTGACGCGGACGACGCCGCCGCCGGCAACGAAGTCGCGCAGGTAGCCGTCGGACACGTCGCGCTCGGGCAGCTCCTGCACGCGGGCCATGACCGTCGAGGAGGTGGAGGCGCTGGCCGGCTCGCCGGCGTTGCCCTCGCCGGGGATGAGGGAGAGCGAGGCATCGGCCAGCTCCGGCGAGACCGAGCGCAGCAGCTGGTAGGCGGCCAGCGGCCGGGCGGCGCGGGCGGCGGCGGTGGGCGTCAGCAGGTCGGCGGCCGTCTGCATGCCGGGATAGAACTGCCGGAACTCGCCCATGTCGCGCGGCCGGTAGAAGAGGAAGTTCAGGAAGGGCGGCAGGCCGCGGCGTGACAGCCCGGAGTAGCCCCACACCTCGCATTCGATCAGGTCCTGCTCGCCGGAGAAGCGGTTCACCGTGGACGGCTTGCCCAGCAGCAGGTAGATGCGGCCGCGGTCGGTGTGGGCGCCGCCGTACGCCTCGCGCACGAAGGCCAGGCTGCGCTCGTACTCCTTCTGGAACTCGTTGGCCGGCGTGGCTGGGTCGGGGTCGCGCACCCGCCAGAAGGCCTCGCGGAAGCGCGCCCGGTCCTCCTCGGTGCGGAACTGCGCGAAGGCCTCGCGCTCGGCGCGGGTCATGATCGGCCGCACGTCGTCCAGCCAGGCCCGCCAGGTGGCGGGAAGGCGCTCGGCCGCCGGCAGCAGGGAAGCGGCCAGCAGCGGGACGCAGGCGACGAGCGCGCGAAGGTTCATGCGGCCATTATAGCAGATGGAGCTGCAAAGGTTGGAATAAAATTCCAAGCACCAAGCGCCAAATCTCAAATAAATTCCAAGTTCCAAATTCCAATGTCCTAAACGAGAGCCATTTCAAGCATTTCTTCTTCGTTTTGCTCATTGGGTCATTGGGATTTGGAGCTTATTTGGAATTTGGTGCTTGGAACTTGGTGCTTCATTCCTCTGTTTCTGTTGACGCGAAGAACGGGGAGGGGGAGCGGTCCCCCTCCCCGCGGGTCTCGGAACGATCAGAAATAGAGGCGCAGCCCGACGCGGAACACGCGCGGGTTGACCAGGCTGTTGACGGTTCCGTAGGGATCGGAGATGTTCAGCGTGGAACTGACGCCGGTGACGGTGCTGGCGTTGAAGATGTTGAAGGCGGAGGCCATGACGCCCAGCTTCAGCCGGCCGGCGAGGGTGAAGATCTTCTCCAGCTGCACGTCGAGGTTGTGCTGGTCGGGCAGGCGCTTGGAGCCCATGG
>DAHVOV010000327.1 GCA_027318645.1 Candidatus Aminicenantota bacterium | reverse complement strand
CGACGCCGCCGCCGACGCTGACCGCGCCGGGATTCAGGGCGTAGACGATCTGGGCCAGCAGCACGCCCAGGAAGCGGCCGGCGAGGTCGAAGGCCCGGCGGGCGGCCCCGTCGCCGCCCTGCAGGCGGGCGTACACGCCGGCGGCGTCCAGGTCGCCGCCGTCGCCCGCGTACTCGCGGTAGCTGGCGACGATGCCGGCGGCGGAGCTCTCGGTCTCGGCGCAGCCGGAATTGCCGCAGCCGCAGGGGCGCCCGGCGGGGCTGACCAGCAGGTGGCCCAGCTCGCCGGCCAGGCCGCAGGCGCCGCGCAGCAGGGCGCCGCCCACGACGATGCCCGAGCCGATGCCGCTGCCCAGGGTCAGGTGCACGAAGGGGTCGGGCCGCTCGCCCTCCAGGGCCAGGTACTCGCCCAGGGCGGCGGCATTGGCGTCGTTCTCCACGCGCAGCGGCAGCTTCACGGCGGCGGCCAGGTCGCGTTCCAGCGGGGCGCCGTCGAGGAAGCGCATGTTGGGCGAGCGCTCGACCTTGCCCGCCGGACGGGAAAGGAAGCCGGGCACGCCGACGCCCGCCGCCGCCACACCGTGGTCGCGCCGGGCGGCGGAAACGATCCCGCGCAGCTGGTCGACCAGGGCGGCGTAGCTGCGCGCCGTCTCCTGCTCGCCCGCGGCGACCGGCGCCGCCCCATCGGCGAAGACGGCGCTCTTGACGGCGCCGGCGCCGACGTCGATGCCCAGGACGGTCACGAGGGCACCGCGTCGCCCGGGCCGGGCTTGCGCCCTAGTGCGGCGTAGTCGCCGGGGCCGAAAAGCAGGCGGTTCAGGCGGTCGACGTTGCCGTTGAAGGCCAGCGCCTGCGGCGCCGCGGGATCGACCTCGGCGAGCTTCTCGCCGGCAGGCTCGGGGCCGAACAGGACCTCGACGGCGGCGAAGCCGGAGCTCTCCAGCAGGTAGCGCAGGTACTCGGGGTGCAGCGGCCGCACGTGGCCGGGGTCGAGGAAGTAGACGCGGCTCAGGGCGAACAGGCTCAGCGGGTTGACGGTCTCCAGCAGCAGCGGGGACCCCGGGCGCAGGACGCGGAAGCACTCGGAGACCAGGCGGCGCAGGTACTCGGGCTCGAGGTGCTCGGCGACCTGCGCCGAGAACACGCCGTCGAGCGAGGCGGCGGGCCGGGCCTTGAGGAACTCCAGGGCGTCGGCCCGGACGCACTCCAGCCCCTGGTCGCGCGCCTCGGCGAGCATGGAGTCGGAGAGGTCCAGCCCCAGCCCGCGCCGGCCGCTGTCGCGCAGCAGCGCCAGGAACTCGCCGCGGCCGCAGCCGATGTCCAGCACCTCGCCGCCGGGCGGGAAATGGCCGAGGTAGGCGGAGAGGCGGCCGGCGATCTCCTCGCGGCTGCCGCGGAAGCGCTTCTCGAAGTCGGCGTACTGCAGGGGCGAGAGCCGCTCCTTGACCTCGCGCAGGCCGGCGGCGGCGCCGGCGTCGACGCGGCGGTCGAGCCCGTCCAGCAGCCGGTCCAGGCGGTTCTCCAGCTGGGCGAAGCTCGCCAGCAGCGTCCTCAGGTTGGAATACTCGGCCTCGAGCTTCTCGATCTTCCACTCCAGCGACTTGAACACCGTGGTGGCGTGGTTGCCGGCGTAGGCGTCCCATTCCTTGTCCTGGGCGGTGACGTACGCCTCCAGGGACTCCTGCAGGCGGGCGACGCGCTCGCTGAGGCCGGGGTCGTTCCGCCGCGGCCAACCCCGCCTGCCGAGGGCTTCGGCCAGCTCGCGCAGGGCGGCTCTCAGCTCCTCCTGCCTGGCCTTGCGCTTCTCGACCAGGTCCTCAATTACCCTTCTCATCCTTGCCGTCGTCTTTGCCCTTTTCCTCGCCCTTGACGGCGTTCTTGAAGTTGCGGATCCCCTGGCCCAGGCCCTTCCCCAGCTCGGGGAGCTTCCTGCCGCCGAACAGCAGGGCGATGACCACGACTATCAGCAAAATTTCCCAGATTCCGAGGCTTCCAAACATGGCAGG
>DAHVOV010000316.1 GCA_027318645.1 Candidatus Aminicenantota bacterium | reverse complement strand
CGACGTGGGCTGCACCGGCCGCTGCAGCCTCGAGCCGATCGTCGGCATCCTGCGCCCCGGCGAACGCCCGGTCAAGTACCAGCAGGTCAGCCGCGAGGGGGTGCATCGCATCTTCACCGACCACGTGCTGCGCGGCCAGCCGGTCGCCGAGCTGATCCTCGACGGCACGCAGAAGAGCGGCAGCCGCTACGAGATCCTCTTCTGCAAGGGCGAGCGCTGCGGCAACCTGGCCGCCCGCGGCCTGCAGGCCCGGCTGCGCGAGCGCCTGGAGCAGCGTGGCGTCGGCGCCGACGTGGTCGCGCTCCAAGGCGTGAATTTCGCCGACATGTGCGTCGGCGAGAGCAAGTTCCAGGGCGGCCACTTCCTGGTGCGCCCGGGCAACCACCTGTACCGCGTCGCCAGCGACGCCGACCTGGACGGCTTCATCAGCGAGCACCTGCTCGCCGGCCGCCCGCTGGAGACGCTCATCGTCCAGGAGCAGCCCATCGGGCAGAACTTTTTCGAGCTGTACGGCGACGTCTCCTTCTTCAACCGCCAGTCGCGCATCGCCCTGCGCAACAGCGGCATCATCGACCCCGCCAGCCTGCCGGAATACCTGAACGCGGGCGGCTTCCACTCGCTGGCCCGGGTGCTGGCCGCCGGCGACCCGGACGGCGTGATCGCCGAGCTCAGCGCCAGCAAGCTGCGCGGCCGCGGCGGCGGCGGCTTCCCCACCGGCAGCAAGTGGCAGATGGCCCGCAAGGAGCCCGGCGAGGAGAAGTACATCATCTGCAACGCCGACGAGGGCGACCCCGGCGCCTTCATGGACCGCAGCATGCTGGAGGGCGATCCCTTCGCGGTGGTCGAGGGCATGACCATCGGCGGCTTCGCCATCGGCGCCCGCCGCGGCTTCTTCTACGTCCGCGCCGAGTACCCCCTGGCCATCGAGCGCATCGAGAACGCCCTGGCCGCCTGCCGCCGGCACGGGCTGCTGGGCGAGGACATCCTGGGCAGCGGCTTCTCCTTCGACCTCGAGATCCGCCTCGGCGCCGGCGCCTTCGTCTGCGGCGAGGAGACGGCGCTCATCCATTCCATCGAGGGCGAGCGCGGCCAGCCGCGCATCCGCCCGCCCTATCCCAGCCAGAGCGGGCTGTGGGGCAGGCCGACGGTGATCAACAACGTCGAGACCTTCGCCAACGTGCCGGTCATCCTGGAGCACGGCGCCGAGTGGTTCCGCCACATCGGCAGCGACAAGAGCGGCGGCACCAAGGTCTTCGCCCTGGCCGGCAAGGTGAACCACACCGGCCTGGTCGAGGTGCCCATCGGCACCACGCTGCGCGAGATCGTCATGGAGATCGGCGGCGGCTGTCCCAAGGGCAAGCGCTTCAAGGCGGTGCAGACCGGCGGCCCGGCCGGCGGCTGCATCCCGGCCTCCCACGCCGACCTGGCCATCGACTACGACACGCTCACTGCCATGGGCTCGATCATGGGCTCGGGCGGCATGATCGTCATGGACGAGGACGACTGCATGGTGGACATCGCCAAGTTCTTCATGAAGTTCTCGGCCGACGAGTCGTGCGGCAAGTGCACGCCCTGCCGCGAGGGCAGCAAGCGCATGCTGGAGATCCTGGAGCGCATCACCGCCGGCGAGGGGCGCGAGGACGACGTCGCCAAGCTGGAGCGCCTGGGGCTGCTGATGAAGCGCGCCTCGCTGTGCGGCCTGGGCCGCGCCGCCGCCAACCCGGTGCTCTCCACCCTGCGCCACTACCGCGAGGAGTACCAGGCGCACATCGTCGAGCGCCGCTGCCCGGCCAAGCGCTGCGCCGCCCTGGTGCACTACGCCATCCTGGCCGACAAGTGCGTGGGCTGCACGGCCTGCGCCCGCAACTGCCCGGCGAACTGCATCGCCGGCAGCGCCAAGAAGCCGCACGTCATCGATCCCGAGCGCTGCATCCGCTGCGGCCGCTGCTATCGCGTCTGCCGCTTCGGCGCGGTGGAACGGAACTGAGGAACAGGAGCCGACATGAACACCCAGAACGATATGATCGAACTGACCATCGACGACCAGAAGGTGCTCGTCCCCGCCGGCACCACCATCATGGAGGCGGCCGAGACCCTGGGCATCCATATCCCCCGCCTCTGCTACCATCCCGACCTCAGCCTGATGGGCTCCTGCCGCGTGTGCATCGTGGACGTCAAGGAGATGGGCTTCTACATGGCCTCCTGCGCCGTGGCCGTCTGGCCGGGCATGGAGGTGCAGACCAACTCGCCGCAGATCCGCCAGGCGCGCCGCGACATCGTCGAGCTGCTGCTGGAGAACCACCCCATCGACTGCCAGTGCTGCGAGCGCGACGGCAACTGCGAGCTGCAGCGCCTAGCCTACACCCTGGGGGTGCGCGAGCGCCTCTTCGCCGGCGAGCGCAAGCGCTTCGCCAAGGAGACCTCGGGGGCGAGCGTCATCCGCGACAGCGAGCGCTGCATCCTCTGCGGCCGCTGCACGCGCGTCTGCGCCGAGGTGCAGGGCGTGCACAACCTGAGCCAGCACGGCCGCGGCTTCCAGACGGTGGTGACGCCCGCCTACGGGGCGGCCATGGACGACTCGGTCTGCATCCAGTGCGGCCAGTGCATCAACGTCTGCCCGGTGGCCTCCTTCCTGGAGAAGGACCATACCGACCGCGTCTGGAAGGCGCTGGACGACGGGAGCCTGCACGTGGTGGTGCAGGTGGCGCCGTCGATCCGCGCCGCCATCGCCGAGGGCTTCGGCCACGCGCCGGGGACGCCGGCGGCCGGCCGCACCGTGACCGCCCTGCGCCGCCTGGGCTTCCAGGCGGTCTTCGATACCGACTTCGGCGCCGACCTGACCATCATCGAGGAGTCCAACGAGTTCCTGAAGCGCCTGGAGCGGGGCGGCCCGCTGCCGATCATCACCAGCTGCTCCCCCGGCTGGATCAGCTTCCTGGAGAAGTTCTATCCCGACCTCATCTCCCTGGCCTCGACCTGCCGCTCACCGATGGGCATGACCTCGGCGCTGGCCAAGACCTACTACGCCCGCAAGCTCGGCATCGACCCGGCGAAGGTCTTCATGGTGGCGGTGATGCCCTGCGTGGCCAAGAAGTACGAGATGGAGCGCCCGGAGCACCGCGCCCCCGAGGGCTTCCCCTACACCGACGCCGTTCTGACCACCCGCGAGCTGATCATGATGATCAAGAGCTACGGCATCGACTTCGACCACCTGCCCGACGGCGAGTTCGACGCGCCGCTGGGCATCGCCAGCGGCGCCGGCGACATCTTCGGCACCACCGGCGGCGTGATGGAGGCCACGCTGCGCACCGCCGCCGAGAAGCTGGCCGGCGCCCCGGTGGGCCAGCTGGAGTTCCACGAGGTGCGCGCCGTCAGCGGCCTGAAGGAGGCGCTGTTCGAGCTGGGCGACCGCACCATCCGCGTCGGCGTGGCCAACGGCCTGGTCAACGCCCGCACGCTGCTGGACAAGGTGGCGCGCGGCGAGAAGGAGTTCCACATCATCGAGATCATGGCCTGCCCCGGCGGCTGCATCGGCGGCGGCGGCCAGCCCTATCCCGTGACCGGCCACCTGGTGCTCGACCCCGAGCTCCTGGCCCGGCGGGCGCAGGCGCTGTACACCATCGACCAGGCCAAGACCCTGCGCCGCTCGCACGAGAACCGCGCCGTCCAGCAGCTCTACGCCGACTTCCTCGGCGAGCCCGGCGGCCCCCTGGCCCATGAGCTGCTGCATACCCACTACGCGCCCAAATCCCCGAGAGGTGTCCGATGAACCGCTTCCAACCGACGAACGCCTGCCAGCAGCAGGCGCTGGCCGAGAGCCGCGCCGCGCTGCCGGACGACATCGTGGACTTCATCCAGAAGATCGAGGGCCAGCCCCACCCCGAGAGCCAGCTGATCTCCGTCCTGCACAAGATCCAGCACCATTACGGCTACCTCGACCGCGCCCACATGGACGCCGTCGCCCACCTGCTGCGCGTGCCGGCGGCCAAGGTGAGCGGCGTGGCCACCTTCTACCATTTCTTCCGCCTGACGCCGCGCGGCAAGTACGTCATCAGCGTCTGCATGGGCACGGCCTGCTACGTCAAGGGCGCCGACAAGGTGCTGGAGAAGATCCGCGAGGAGCTGGGCATCGACTTCGGCGAGACGACCCGCGACGGGCTGTTTTCGCTTGAGGAGTCGCGCTGCCTGGGTTGTTGCGGGTTGGCGCCGGTGGTCGTTCTGGACCAGGTTGTGCATGGGAAGGAGACTCCCGACGGGGCTCTGGCTAAAGTGCGCGAGGTGATTGCTGGTGGCAATGGAGGCTAGCGTGAAGGGGCCATTCTGCGGATTTCGAGCCGGAGAAGTTGTGAGCAT
>DAHVOV010000298.1 GCA_027318645.1 Candidatus Aminicenantota bacterium | reverse complement strand
GTGCTGGCCGAGCGCATCCTCAACTGGCTGCTCGAGGCCGAGCCCTATTGCTGGAACACGACGCAGACGAATTTCTGGATCCTCAGCGCCATGGACGAATACCTGAAGCAGGTGGAGAAAACGACGGCGAAGCGGGCCGAGGTCGGCCTGCTGGGGGAAAAGGCCGCCAAGGAGTTCGCCAACGGCCGCGATGCCCTCGTCGTGCGCAAGGACCTGAAGGACAGGAAGGAGCGGATCGAGGTCCTGGTCCAGGCCGACCAGCCGGTCTATGTCACAAGCGAGCTGACCTGGAAGCTGTCCCGGGCCGGGAAGAAGAGCCGCGGCATCAACGTCCGGCGCAACGTCTACAACGAGAAAGGGGAGGCCGTGGCCTCGTTCCAGCGCGGCCAGGTCTACATGGTCGAGCTGCTGGTCGAGTGCGACAAGGAGGTCCCCTACGGGGTGATCGACGAGCCGCTGGCCGCCGGCTTCGAGCTTCTGCGCGAGGATATCGCCACCACGCGGGAACTGCGCGAGTTCAACGCGGCGAACCGGGCCCGGTTCCAATCACCCTGGGCGCGCCGCGAGAACGCCGCCGATCGCCTGGTCTTCTATACCTATTCCATGCAGGGGCCGATGCGCCTGGTCTATTTCATCAAGGCCATGTACAGCGGCCGCTTCACGTGGATGCCGACCGTCGCCCAGGGGATGTACCACCCGCAGTACTTCGGCCGGAACGAGGTCAAGACGGTGGTGGTGGCGGAGTAAGAGCGGACGCGCGTTTTTCGGGTCGGTCGGCTCGCTTCCTGTCCAGCCGTAAGCGAACCGGCATCGGTCTCAGCCTTTTTCCTTGTTTCGTGCGAATGGCGAAGCAACTTGCTGGAGATCGGACGGAAGCTGGAACCTTTCGCCGGGGATCGGGTCGAGGCTCACCTCTATCACTTCGGAAGACTGCAGCACCTCGTCGGCCGGCGGAGGCGACGATGGAGCCGGCATTCCCATCGCCCGCTCAATGTTCGTCAGCGCAGCGGAAAGGGTGCCAGCAAGGGAAACCGGTGTTCCCGAAATGGTGATCGAAAGAGGCATTGCCCGCGCCTTGCGCATGGCGGCATAAATCGGCGAGAGCGGATCGCCCAGCGGGCTCGTCGAGGAGTAGATCTTTTCCATTGTTTCGCAGAATGAGGGCGGCGGGACCAAGGCCTTAGTGGCCCAGATCCTGTATATCACCCCCGCCGTCTCCTCCTCGTACAGTTCACACTCGTAGCCGGCGATGGACTTGCGTTCCTTCGTTTTCCTGACCTTCGCATCGCTGAACATCCGGAGCATGATCTTGCGCGCGAGCTTGCTCTTCGGAAGCAACCGCCCGCCGTATGCGGCCAGTTCCTGGAATGACGTTTCGAAGTATTCGCGCCTGGCCATATTGAACATCCACATTTTCCCGCTTGCCATATCGACAACGCATCCCGCGTCGCCCTGGGTGATCGCCAGGCGGCCAGCGGTCACGCTCAACCGCTCGCTCACCATCCGGTCTCCGTTCGCCGTGGTGGACGTAAGGGTCATGTCGCCGGCAAGGACTTCGAATACCCCAAGAGCGAGTATGACCAACGCTGAAAACAGACCCTTCATGTGTCCTCCTGACTTCCATCTGGCACAGGAATCAATCCGGCCCATGAAGCGCTTATAGCGCAGGGAGGATCAAATAGCAAATGCAATGCTTGCGTGCGAATTTGCACCGTACCATTGCTGTCCAAAACAAATCGCTTTTTGATTAGACAATCAGTACTGTAAAGGGTTTTGGGACTAGCTAAAGCGGATTTTCAGAGAAGGTTAGGTGCTCGTAAGACTAAAATTCCAAGCACCAAGCGTCAAATCCCAAACAAATTCCAAGTTCCAAATTCCAATGACCCAAACGAAGGCACTCAATCGATCCGCTGCCAATACCGGGAAATTGGGCAGTCATTCCATAAACGAGTGCGTTTACTCTTCGTTTTGGCCATTTGGAATTTTGGTGCTTGGTGCTTATTTGGATTTTGGTGCTTGGAAATTGGTGCTTCATTCTAACCAGCTTCTGAAAGTTATTTTGGACAGATCGGCACCGTACCGCCATCGCATGATCATTCCTCACGCAAACGACGCCCAGCGTTCCGGATTCGTGTCATGGGTACGATCACCGGCGCTTCGGCCGCACGGCGATCATGACGGCCGAGGTCAGGGAGTAAACAGGGGAGCGACCCGGCCGCTCAGGCCGGCATCGGGCTCGCGGCCCCCGGCCTCCTCGATCAGGGCGGCGCTGACGCCCGCCAGGGCCAGGGGCGCGAAGAAGGCCCGGTGCAGGGGCCAGGCGACGACCACGGCCAGGGCGACGCCGATCGCCGCCGGCGCGCCTGCCTGACGGAAGATCAGCACGTTGGCCAGGGCCAGGATGGCGAACAGCAGCGCCTGGGCCGTGGCGGAGAAGCGCAGCCAGCGTTCCGCCGCCCTTCGCGTCTCCGCGCCCTGCTGCCAGTACAGGGCCAGGGCTTCGGCCAATCCCTTCGCCCGGTCGGCCTCCCCACGGGATACGGCCAGGACCAGGATGGCGCGGCAGAACACCGCCTCGGCGAGCCGTCCGGGAACCCCCGGCCGCGCCGCGGCCGGCTCGTCGGCGCGGCGCAGGGCATAGAGCGCCTGGCGCAGCCGGCGGCCGGTCCGCGACCAGCTGGCGGCGTCGGGGAACATCCCCCTGGGCCCCGCGCCGGAGGGACCTGCGTCCCGGCCGGCAAAGGCGAAGAGCATGGCCGCCTGGCGGCGGAAGAGCAGCCGCTCCCAGGCGGCGAGGGTCAGCGCGCCGGCCAGCACGATCAGCACGGACAGCACCGGGACGGCGGCCGGGCCGTGAAACCCGGCGCCGCGCGCCACGGCCAGCAGCGCCGCGAACTCGGCGAGCGCCAGGAAGCCGCAGGCCACGAATGCCGCGGCCAGGACCAGGAAATCGGCGAAGGCGCGCGCGACCGCCGCCAGCGCCTCCCTGAGGTTGAGGCCCGACGGGCTCAGGAGCGTCCCTTGGCTTGCAGCACCAGCTTGCGGGCGAAGGGGATCAGGCCGCCGGCGTCGATGATCGCCTGCCGCGCCTTGGGCATGGGGACGATATCGAAGCTCCTGTTGCTGGTCTTGTTGACCACCTTGCCGTTCTCGATCTCCAGCTCGTCGCCCTCGCTGGCCTCGATGCCCGGGCAGATCACCATGTTCAGCCCGACGTTGATCGAGTTCTGCATGAAGATGCGGGCGAAGTTCTTGGCGATGACCTTCAGGCCCCAGCCGGTCAGGCACGAGGCGGCCTGCTCGCGCGAGGAGCCGCAGCCGAAGTTCTTGTCGGCCACGATGAAGCTCCCCGGCGCGACCTCCTTGGCCTTGAGCTTCTTGTTGAACTCCAGGTCGGCGAAGGCGTACTGCGGGGTCTCGGTCGGCAGGACCGTGGCCATGAAGCGGCCGGGATAGATGATATCGGTGGAAACGTCGGCGCCGAGTTTCAGTGCGACTTTGGCCATGGTTATTTCCTCCCTTTCTTGGCCGGCTTGCGGACCGGCTTGGCCTTGGGCTTCCCGGCCGCGGCCTTGCGCTTCACGGCCTTGGCCTTGGGTTTCTTGGCCGCGACCTTGGCCTTGGGCCTGGCCTTGGCGGGCTTGGCCTTCTTGGGGGCCGCCTTGGCCCTGGCGACGGTGACCGTCCGCGGATCGGTGATCTCGCCGGTGACGGCCGAGGCGGCGGCGGTGGCCGCGGAGCTGAGATACACCTCGGCGTTGGGATTGCCCATGCGCCCCTTGAAGTTGCGGTTGGTGGTGGCCAGCGCCTTGTCGCCGTCGGCCAGCGCCCCCTGGTGCACGCCCAGGCAGGGGCCGCAGCCGGAGTTCATCACCACCGCGCCGGCCTTCATGAAGGTCTCCACGTAGCCTTTCTTCAGGGCCTGCTGGTAGATGCGGCTGGAAGCGGGGAACACCAGCATGCGCACCCCGCGGGCCACCTTCTTCCCCTTCAGGATGGCGGCGGCGCTGGCCAGGTCGTCGAGGCGGCCGTTGGTGCAGGAGCCGATGACGATCTGCTGCACCTTGATGCCCTTGGCGGCGCCGATCGGCTTGACGTTGTCCACGGTGTGCGGGAAGGCGATCTGCGGCTCCAGCCTGGAGGCGTCGATCTCGATCACCTGGTCGTAGGCCGCGTCGGCGTCGGGGCCGAACAGCTGCGGGACGGCCTTCAGCCCGGCCTCGCCCTTGAGGTAATGGACCGTCTCGGCGTCGGGCGGCACGATGCCCGAGGTGGCGCCGGCCTCGACCGTCATGTTGCAGAGGACGAGGCGCCCCGAGGTGGACATGCGGCGGATGGTCGAGCCGTGGAATTCGATGACCTTGAAGTTGGCCCCCTCGGCGGTCAGCTTGCCGACCAGGTTCAGGACGATGTCCTTGGGCTCGACGCCGCGCGGCAGCGCCCCCTCCACCACCACCTTGATGGTGCCGGGGACCTCGACGTTCAGAATCTTGCCCAGGGCCCAGACCGCCGCCATCTCGGTGGCGCCGATGCCGAAGGAGAACGCCCCCAGGGCGCCGTGGCTGGTGGTGTGGCTGTCGGTGCCCACCACCACCGTCCCCGGCAGCACGTAGCCGTTCTCGGGAAGGATCTGGTGGCAGATGCCGCCCTCGTCGCCGCGGATGTCATGGAACTTGGTGATCCCCTGCCGGGCGACGAAGTCGCGGATCTTCTTCTGGTTGGTCGCCGTCTTCGAGCTCTCCGCCGGGACGCGGTGATCGAAGATGATGGCGATCTTGGCCGGGTCCCACACCCGGGCCTCGAGGCCGGTGTCCTTGTAGATCTCGTTGAACTGGTTGATGACCAGCGCGCCGTTCTCGTGCGACATGGCCAGATCGACCTTCGGCTCCAGCACGTCGCCGGCCTTGACCGCGGCTTGTCCCGTGGCCCTGGCCAGGATCTTTTCGACCATTGTCATACCCATGGAATTCCTCCTTATATGGGTTGGGGCGCTCAGATCGCGCCCTTCTCCTTCAGCGTCTTGATGTCCGCGTCCTGGTAGCCCAGGCCCTTCAGGATCTCGCCGGTGTGGGCCGAGAGGCGCGGCGGCGGCGCGTCGATCGAGGCCGGGGTGGCCGAGAATTTGGCCGACAGATTGAACAGCTTCAGTTCGCCCAGCTCCGAATCCGTGATGCTCTCGATGGTCTTGCGGTATTTCACCTGCTCGGCATTCAAGGCCTTCTCCAGGTCGAAAATATCGCCTGAGGGAACGCCCTTGGCGTTCAGCGCTTCCACCCAATAGTCGGTGTTCTGCGTCTTCAGCTTGGCTTCCAGCAGGGGAGTCAGTTCCTTTCGGTTCTTCTTGCGGGTGTCCCGTTCCTGGAACCGGGGATCGGCCAGCAGCTCCGGCACTCCCAGCACGGCGGCCAAATCTTCCCACTGCTTCTGCTGGTTGGCCGCGATGTTGATGAATCCGTCCTTGGTCACAAAAGTTCCCGACGGGGCGGCGGTGAAATTATCATTTCCCATGGCCACCGGCGGCTGGTTGCCGATCAAAAGATTGGCCGCCACCCAGCCCATCAGCGGCATGATGGAGTCCAGGAGCGCGATGTCGATGAACTGGCCTTCACCGGTCTTCTCGCGGTAATACAGGGCGGCCATGATGGCGAAGGCGGCGTTCAGCCCGCCGACGGTGTCGCAGACCGGGAAGCCGGCGCGCAGCGGGTTGAGCCGCTCGTCGCCGTTGACGGCCATGACGCCCGAGAGGCCCTGGATGATCTGGTCGTAGGCGGGCTTGAAGGCGTCGGGACCGGTCTGGCCGAAGCCGGAGATGGCGCAGTAGACGATCTTGGGATTGACGGCGCAGATCTTCTCGTAGGAGAAGCCGAGCTTGGCCATCACCCCGGGACGGAAGTTCTCCACCACCACGTCGGCCGTCTGGAGGAGCTTGCGGAAGATCTCCTTTCCCTCCTCGAACTTCAGGTTGAGGGTCAGCGACTTCTTGTTGGCGTTCTGGGCGAGAAAGCTCGTCCCCATGAGCGCCTTG
>DAHVOV010000297.1 GCA_027318645.1 Candidatus Aminicenantota bacterium | reverse complement strand
TCCAGCCGCTGGGGTTCTCCGCCCGGCCAGGAGAACGCGTCCGGCCAGGAGCAGGCAGGCCAGGGCGGCCAGGAGCTGGAACACGGTGCGGACGGACGGCCGGCCCGGGAAGAACACGTCGCGCCCGAGGAGCCAGGCGAGCCCCAGCCACAGCGCGGCCCCCATGCCGGCGACGGCCGCCAGGCGCCGGGCCGCGGCGCCGGAGGCGACCGGCAGGGCGAACACGACGAGGAAGAACAGGAAGGCCAGGGCGTAGGCCAGCAGCCGGCGTACGCGCAGGTCGTGGGCCGCCAGCGTGGCGGGCGAAAAGGCCAGGGAGAGGACCAGCTGGTTCTGGCTGGAGGCGAACGGCCGGGTGTAGGTGAAGCGGTCGCGGGCCTCGTCGCGTGAGAACCGGCTGGACGCCACCGGCAGCGGCCGGCCGGCGCATTTCAGCTCGAACACGGGGTACTCGCGGGCCGCCGCCCGGCGCACGGCATCGGAGCGCAGGTCCATGAAGTAGCGGATGTGGAAGGCGTGGGGAGCGACCCGGCGCAGGAAGTAGACGTCCGAGCCGCGGCGGATCAGCTGCCAGCCGTTCAGCGGCAGGTCGACGAACCGGAAGTAATGCACCTCGCCGACATAGTCCTCGACGACGCCGTCCTTCTCGACGACGACCGCCTCGCGGGGCTCGAGGGCGGCGGCCTGCAGCCGGCCGGCGGCGAAGTCGGCGGCGAGGCGCTCGGAGCGGCTTCGGCAGCGCTCGAGCGCGCCGGCCACGACCCGCTCCATGCGGCCGCCGTCCCTTTCGGCGATCCGTTGCGCCCGTCCGGGGTCGGTCCCCGGCGCCGGCAGCAGCAGGAGGGCGAGGACGGCGACGGCCAGCGCCAGGGCGGCGGCGAGGCCTAGATCCTTAGCCCGCGTACGTAATAGAGCTTCCATTCTTTTTCGCGGCCGGGCGGCGGCATCTCGCTGCTCATGAACAGGATCAGCTTGTAATAGACGCGCTCCCCGGAGAAACGGCGCTTCAGGATCAGGTTCAGCGACTGCACGGCGATGTTCTCCTCCGCCTGCAGCGACGACCATTCGATCGCCTCGGCCTCCAGGGCGGCGAAGCGCGCCGAGAACTCGGCGACGAACTGCTCGCGGCTCATGGCGCCGCGGACCTCGAGGGGCTCCTCGAGGCTGAGCAGCACGCGCGGCCGGCTAATGGCGGCCAGCTGCTCGAAGCGGCCGTTGCGCACCGCGTCCTGCAGCGGCTGCATGAGCAGGTAGTGCTGGGTGACCTGCAGGAGGATGAGCAGCGTGCGCAGCATCCTAATAGGAGATCAGGCTGTGGACCGGATAGCCGCGCAGCTTGTCGCGGCCGTGCAGGAAGCCCAGCTCGATCAGGAACTCGATGCCGACGACCTGGCCGCCGAGCATCTCCGCCAGCTTGGCCGCGGCCAGCGCCGTGCCGCCGGTGGCCAGCAGGTCGTCGACGACCAGCACCTTCTCGCCGGCGCGGATGGCGTCCTCATGGATCTCCAGGGCGTTCGTCCCGTATTCAAGGGTGTACTCCTCGCGCTTGGAGCGGTAGGGCAGCTTGCCGGGCTTGCGCGCCGGCACGAAGCCGCAGCCCAGCTTGTAGGCCATGACCCCGCCGAGGACGAAGCCGCGCGCCTCGATGCCCACGACCTTGTCGATCTTCTCGTCGAGGTGCTTCTTGATCATGCGGTTGAGGGCAAGGCGGAAGGCGTCGCCGTCCTGCAGCAGCGTGGTGATGTCCTTGAAGACGATCCCCTGCTTGGGAAAGTCGGGCACGTCGCGGATGTATTTTTCCAGGTCCATGGAGCCTCCTCGAGGGAGCATGATAAACCTTTTTCGTGGTTTTTGAAAGAAGCCTCCGCGACGGGTCGGACAAGCCCGACGGGTCCGACCGGTCGGACAGGGAAGCGCGTTTTTCCGGCCGCCCGGGCTAGGCGGCAAGCCGCTTGACAGCGCTCCATCCGGGGTTATAGAGTGGGCCCTTGCATCGCGCACCCTGGAGGTCATGATGAAGCGTTTATGGCTCTTCGCGCTCGTGTCGGCGCTTGTTTCCGTCGCCTGGCTGCCGGGGGCGCGGAAGGGGCCCGACCGCAAGGCGGGCCTGGCGGCCATCAGTCGGGCCGGCCTGGAGGCGGCCATCCGCACGCTGAGCAGCGACCGGTTCGCGGGGCGCTTCCCCGCCTCGCGCGGCGAGGACCTGACCGTCGAGTACCTGAGCCGCGAGTTCGCCCGCGTGGGGGCGGCGCCGGGCAACGGCCCGAGCTACGTCCAGGAGGTCCCCATGCTGAGGATCGCCTGCGACCGCCGGGGCGAGCTCTCCTTTTCCGGCGGCCCGACCCCCCTGGCGCTGGCCTACGGCGACGACTTCATCGGCTTCACGTCGCGTTTCCAGGAGCGGGTCGCCATCCAGGACGCGGAGACGGTCTTCGTCGGCTTCGGCATCGTGGCCCCGGAATACGGCTGGGACGATTACCAGGGAAAGGACGTCCGCGGCAAGACCGTGGTCATGCTGGTCAACGACCCGGGATTCTATGATCCCCGCCTGTTCCGCGGCAAGGACATGACCTACTACGGGCGCTGGACCTACAAGTTCGCCGAGGCGGGCCGGCATGGCGCCGCCGCCGCGCTCCTGGTCCACGAGACGGAGCCGGCCTCCTACGGCTGGGACGTGGTGCGTAACAGCTGGAGCCGCCCGATCTTCCGCCTGGACGCGGGCGCGGACGACGCCGGCAGGTGCGCGATGGAGGCCTGGATCACGCGGGATGCCGCCCAACGGCTGTTCGCCGCCGCCGGGCGCGACCTGGAGGACCTGCACCGGGCCGCACTGGCCAGGGGCTTCACGCCGCAGCCGCTGCCGCTGAGGATGTCGACCGCCTTCGGCAATACGCTGAGCCGCGCCGTCTCGCGCAACGTCGTCGCCCGCGTGACCGGCGGCGATCGCGCCGACGAATGCGTGATCTATTGCGCCCACTGGGACCATTTCGGCACGGACGAGGACGCGGGCGGCGACGGGATCTACAACGGCGCCATGGACAACGCCAGCGGGACGGCGGCGCTCATCGAGCTGGCCGCCGCCTTCGCCAGGCTGGGGGCGCCGCCACGGCGCTCCGTGCTGTTCCTGGCCGTCACCGCCGAGGAGCAGGGGCTGCTGGGATCCAGCTACTACGTGAGCCATCCCGTCGTGCCGCTGGCCAGGACCGTCGCCGTCATCAACATCGACAGCATGAACATCTTCGGGCGCATGCGCGACGTCCAGGTGACCGGCCTCGGCCTGTCGGAGCTGGACGAAACCGTCCGCGCCGCGGCGGCGCGCCAGGGGCGCACCCTGGCGCCCGAGGCCCATCCCGAGCGCGGCGGCTTTTTCCGCTCCGACCATTTCCCGTTCATCCTGGCCGGCATACCGGCCCTGAACGCCTCGTCGGGGGTGGATCATCGGCGGCATGGGAAAGAGTGGGGCCGGCAGCGGCGCGAGGAGTACAGCCGCCGGAACTATCACAAGCCGTCGGACGAATACTCCCGGGACTGGGACTTTTCGGGCATGCTCGAGGACCTGCGCCTCTATTTCGACGTCGGCTTCCGCCTGAGCATGGAAGCGTCATTCCCCCGCTTCAAGGACACCAGCCCCTACAAGGACATCGCGCGCTGAAAAAGGGAACGGTTCATGCCGTTCCCTTCGTCAGCGCAACCCTCCCAGGCGGATGAACTCCCGGACCTGCGCCAGGGCGCGGGAGCGGTGCGAGACGCGGTTCTTCTCCTCGAGGGAAAGCTCGGCGAAGGTGCGGCCCAGGGGCGGGTACAGGAAGACGGGGTCGTAGCCGAAGCCGTTGACTCCCCTCCCCGCGCGCAGGATCTCGCCCTCGGCCGTGCCGATGAACGCGGCCAGCTCCGCGCCGGCGCGCGCGAGGCACACGGCGGAGACGAAGCGAGCGCGGCGGTCGGCGGCCTCCGCCATCTCGGCCAGCAGCCTCGCGATGCGCGCGTCGTCGCCGGCGCCCTCGCCGGCATAGCGCGCGGAGAGGACGCCGGGCCGGCCGCCCAGGGCGCGGACCTCGAGCCCCGAGTCGTCGCCCAGCGTGTCCAGGCCGCTGAGCCGGGAATAATGGCCGGCCTTGAGCCGGGCGTTCTCGGCGAAGGTGCTCCCCGTCTCCTCCACGTCCTCGGCGATGCCCAGGTCGTCGAGGGTGAGCAGGCGCAGCCCGGCGCCGCCCGTGCCCAGGAAGGCGCCGATCTCGCGCGCCTTGCCCCGGTTGCGCGTGGCCAGGAGCAGGTCGGTCATAGGTTCTCGGAGAGGACCTCTTTCACCCCGGCGAGCAGCATCACCTTCTCCAGGAAGTCGCGGTTCTTGTTCTCCGAGGTGACGAAGATGATCTCGAACTCGTAGCTGCCGTCGCGGCGGTTCAGGCGGGCGCTGGAATAGCGGATGCTGAGCTCGGTCAGCAGCCGGCGCAGGTCGACCAGCAGCGAGGCCCGCTCCTCGGTGGTGATCAGGTAGACGTAGTTCCGCTTCTGCTTCTCGATCAGGTCCAGCAGGAGCTTGAACACCGTCAGCACGAAGACCACCAGCAGGGTGACGAGGAAGGCCAGCAGGTAGAAGCCGCTGCCCACGGCGATGCCGATGGCGGCCACCGTCCAGATGGTGGCGGCGGTGGTCAGGCCGTGGACGGCGAAGCGCGCCTGGATGATGGCCCCTGCCCCCAGGAAGCCGATGCCGCTGACGATCTGCGCCGCCAGCCGCGCCGGGTCGGAGCCGGCCGCCTTGGCGGCGATGCGGAAGGAGAGGACGGTGATCAGGGCGCTGCCCACGGCGATCAGGATGTTGGTGCGCAGGCCCGCCTCCTTGTGGGAGAGCTCGCGCTCCAGGCCGATGATCCCGCCCAGCATGGCCGCCAGCAGGATCTTGAGGACGATCTCGATCTCCATCGCGTCACCTCAGCAGGAAGGCGATCGCGAAGATCGCCACCAGGAAAAGCGTGTACAGGGCGAAATAGGGGTTGCGCAGCTGCTTCTCCGGCTCCTCGGCCGCGTCGCGGTCCTGGACCGACTTGAACATGAAGAGGACCAGGTAGAAGACGATGAAGGGCAGGGCGTACAGGAAGGTGCCCAGCCCCGAGCGCACGGAGAAGACGATGAACATGGCCAGGAAGGCCAGGCCGTTGGCGGTCATGAACGCCACCAGGGCGCCGCTGCTGCAGCGCGCCAGCGAGCGGCGGTAGAGCGCGGCCTCCTCGGCAGTGAGGAACTTCTTCTCGGCCACGCGCTTGCCGATCATCAGGAAGTTGCCGAAGGCCCACCAGGCGGCCAGCAGGCTCAGAGGCGGGAACGAGGAGGCCAGCACGTACCAGCCGACGAGGAAGCGGATGGGATTGTTGGCCGACTCCACCGTGGAGTCGAGGAAGGGGACGTCCTTGACGCGCAGCGGCGGCACGTTGTAGAGGATGCCGGCCGCCAGCAGCGCCCCCAGGCTCCAGACGAAGGCGGCGGAGAAGGCCTGCCAGGCGATGCCCAGCGACGCGGCGGTCAGCAGCGCCCAGACGCCGAGGAGCACGGGCACGCTGATCTCCTTGGCCACCAGCGGCCGGTCCTTCTTGCGCGGGTGATGGGCGTCGTAGGGGGCGTCGGTGATCTCGTTGACGATGTAGTTGGCGGTCGAGGCCATCCAGGTCAGGACGAACGCCAGCAGCAGCCGCAGCCCCAGCCCGGCGCTCAGCCCGGCCGGGAAGCGCTCCGGCTCCGCCAGGAAGACGGCCGCGGTGCCGGCGGTGATGGCCGTGCTGCGCGGCCAGCGGTCGAGGCGCAGCGAGGCCAGGTACAGGCTACTTTTCCGTTTTTCGGGCATAGACCTCCCAGGAGTCGAACAGCTGCAGCCTCAAGTGTAGCGCCTTCAGCGGCCGTTGTAAAGGCGTGCCCTTCAGGAACGGCAGCAGCCTCGTGGCCAGGTAGTAGGCCGAGAAGTTCCAGGCGAAGCGCCGGCGCCGCACCACCGCGAAGCCGTGGCCGGCGAGCAGCCGCTCCAGCGAGCGGCGGCGGAAAAAGTTGACGTGGGCGGCGCGGTAGTGCCACCAGCGGCCGCCCATGAGGCGGGCGGCCAGGCTGGCGATGTCGGGAGTGACCACCACCAGCGTCCCGCCCGGGGCCACGAAGCGCGCCACCGCCCCGAGGAAGGCGTGCGGGTCAGTGACGTGCTCCAGGACGTCGAGCAGGGTGACCGCGGCGAACGGCTCGGCGGCGGAAAACTGCCCGGCCGGGCCGTGGAACAGCTTCAGCCCGTACAGTCGCTCGGCATCGGCGACC
>DAHVOV010000028.1 GCA_027318645.1 Candidatus Aminicenantota bacterium | reverse complement strand
CGGCCGGCGCCGCGGCGGCGTGCCCGGACGGCGCGTGCCGCGCGCTGGACGCCGATCGGCAGTTGCTGGAGGCGTTCCACGCGGCAAGGCGGCCGTGGCTGGACGCGTTCTTCGCGGTTTTCACCTGGCTCGGCCGATCGTCTGCTGCCAGGCGCCGCTCAGCCGCGCCGACTCGTGGACGTGGCCGTGCAGGGTGATCCGCGGCTGCCGCTCCTCGATGAAGCGGCGGACGGCGATGCTGCCCACGTGGACGTCGAGCGGCACCCCCTCGAACGTCCGGCCGTCCAGGGCGGCGCGGTCGAGCGCGGTCTGGTAGGGGGGCGAATGGAACAGGAAGATGGCCCGCTCCAGGGGCCCGTCGCCGGCCAGCGCCCGCAGCTCCTCCTGGATGAAGGGCAGGCCCTTCTCGCCGTCCCCCACCTCGATGCTGTAGCGCCCCTCCTCCGGGGCGAGGGAGCCGGGGTCGACGAAGCGCGAGACGTCGTAGCGCTCCCAGTCCTTTAGGGCGAACGGCGTGGGCGGCACGCAGGCGTAGCCGTACACGGCGAAGTCCCCCAGCATCGCCCGGCGGTTGTGGACGTATTCCCAGAGCCCCTCTCCCGCCCCGTCCAGGAACGCGGCCTCCTGGCGGCGGGGGTCGTCGTTCCCCAGGATCAGGAAGAGGCGCGGGTAGGCGGTTCCGAGCCCGCGGCGCAGCCGGCGCAGCGCCGGGGCGAGGAATTCCCCGAGGAAATCGCCCTGGCCGGCGCGGCTGTTCCCGAAGAGCAGGGAGCCGGAGGGCAGGAGGTCGCCGCCCAGGAAAAGAGCCGCCGGCGGCGCGCCGGCGACGAGGGCGAACAGCTTTTCGTAGCGCTCCTCGCGGCCGTGCAGGTCGCTGGCGAACCAGCAGGTCCGCTCAGCCATCCGTCCCGGGAAGCGGAGTGCCCGGCCTCAGGATCACCCCCTGGCCGCGGCGGCCGTCGATGACCACCGCCAGGGGCTCGCTGAGGCGCACGTGGCGCAGGTGCTCGCTCTCGAAGGCCGGGGGCAGGGACTCGAGCCACGGCCAGTCGATGAAGCCGCGGTCGCGGTCCAGGGGCACGGTGAAGTAGCCGATGCGCAGCGAGGTCATGTTCTGGAAGAAGTGCGAGCCCTGCGAGGGGTCGACGTTCATGTTGGGCTGCGCCGCCTCGACCACCACGCGAACGCCGCTGATCTGGCTCCACTTGACCGGGATGCCCAGCCAGGGATCGGTGCTTCCCCAGCGGCCGGGGCCGATCAGCACGTAGGGGGCATGCTCCCGGCTCAGTCGGGCGTTGAGCTGGTCGACCTCGCCGGCGACCTGCGGGCTGCGGGAGGCGTCGAAGGCCTGCGGCTTGACGAAGACGATGTCGCGCAGGCCGCGGGTGATGCCGTTGCCCAGCACCCGGTCGCTGCGGCAGAAGGCCGCCTGGCGCAGCGCGTCGTCCAAGTCCACCTTGACCAGCTCGTCCTGGACCACCAGCGGCCGCACCTGCAGCAGGCTGAAGCGGGCGGGATAGACCTCCGGCCCGTCGAAGGCGGCGGCGAACTCGATCTCCACCGCGCAATTCATCGCCTCGCGGCCGAGCCGCAGCAGGTCGTCGACGATCGCCGCCAGCGGGAAGGCGTTGTTCTTCAGGATGTGGGCGAAGTTGAGGATGCGCGGCCCATCGGCGCTGATGCCGTCGTAGACGGCGTCGTTCTCGCGCGAGTAGGTCGAGGCCAGGTACTCGAGCACGCCGTCCGCCTCCGCCTTGTCCAGGCCGCACTTCACCAGGTACTGGTCCTCCTCCAGGAAGGCGACGGAGTCCTGGCGGCGCATGGCGACGGCGTAGAAGTCGCGCTGGGAGAACTGGAACATGTCCTTGATCGACGTGAACTGCGGCAGGATGCCGGCGAACGCCGGGGTGAAGCGCAGCGAGACGCCGCCGTCGACCACGGTCTTGCCCAGGCCCAGGGCCACGTTCACCACGCCGTCCTCGGGCCGGGCCTGGCCGACCGGATAGAAATTGTAGGAGCGGGCCACGCCCGACAGGTCGGGATAGAAGCAGTCGGGGTGCCGCCGCCCCACCACCGGCTGGATGATGACCGCCATCTTCTCGTCCTCGACGCGATGGGGGGTGCTGGCGATGTAGGCCTTGGCCTGGCGGAAAAAGGTCGAGGCATAGACGAACTTGATGGCGTTGACCAGGTTGAGGAAGCGGATGTCCTCGCCGTCCTGGTCGTTGGGCAGCATCTTGGTGGCGTAGATGCCGGCGAAGGGCTGGTAGAGCGAATCCTCCAGCAGGCTGGAGGAGCGGACGGCCAGCGGCGCCTTGACCTGGCGGATGAAGTCGCGCAGGTCGCCGACGAAGCGGCCCGGGAGGCTGGCCTTGATGAAGAGGCTGGCCAGGTGGGCGTCGGAGTGGTCGAGGACCGCCTGGGGAAGCAGGTCGTTCTGGCGCATGAAGTCGTCGAAGACGTCGGTGCCCAGCACCAGCGTGCGCGGGATGGCGACCGTCACCCCCGGGTAGCGGCCGGCGGCGGGGTCGGAGGCCAGGATGCGGTCCATGAAGGCCAGGCCGCGGGCCTTGCCGCCGATTGAGCCCGAGCCGATCATGCTGAACTGGGCATGCTCCTCGTGGAAGGAGCGCGAGTAGGGGACGATGGCGCCCCGGCGGCTGGCGGCGCGGAAGGCGGCGATCCGCTGCCGCAGCCGCGTCCCGGTCGCCGCGTCCGCGCCGGAGGCGAACTCCTGGCGCAGAGCGTCGGCCAGGGCGAACTCGGTGCGGGCGCGCAGCCAGCGGTCCAGCTCGTTGCGGGAGATCGCGCCCGCCAGCGCCGGCGCCGGCAGATCGGCGCTGGCCGAGTAGAGCTGGTCCAGGTTGGCGAAGCGGGCGCCGTTGCCCGCGCCGTTGCCGGCCAGGACCAGGTCGCCGAAGCCGAAGCGCTCGGCGAGGAAGCGCTCCAGCTCGCGAAGCAGGGTCGGCGAGTTCTTGGAGAGGAAGGGCAGGCCGGACTGGCGCGCCAGCTCCTCCGCCCCCTCGTCGCTCGATTGCAGCAGGATGGGCAGGTGGGGCTTTTCCGCGCGGACGACGCGGGCGAACTCGAGGCCGGCGCGGGGGTCGACCTCGCCGCCGGCGACGCGGGGGAAGCTGGCGTCGGTGATGACGCCAAGCAGGCTGTCCTTGAACTCGGCGAAGAAGGCCGCCGCCTCGTCGTAGCGCGTGGCCAGCAGCACGCGCGGGCGGGCGTTCTGGCGCAGCAGCCTCTGGGTGAAGGTGAGGTCCTCCTTGAGCAGCCCCTCGGTGAGGCGCCGCAGCGCGGAGAAGATCAGCGGCAGGTAGGAGGAGTAGAAGCCGGCCGAGTCCTCGATGAGCAGGATGGTCTGCACGCCGGCCAGGCGCGTGTCGCCGGCGGCGTTGCGCCGGTCCTCGATGAACTGGATGATGCCCGGCAGCACGTTGCCGTCGCCCTGCCAGACGAAGATCTTCTCCAGGGCGCTGCCGTCGTCCAGCTCCAGCAGGCGCTTCAGCTCGGGGGTGTTGTAGGCCAGGCCGACCACCGGCAGGCCGGGCGCGGCCTCGCGCACCTGGCGCCCGAATTGGAACGGGTCCATGTCGCCGAGGCGCATGACCGCCACCACCAGGTCGAAGGGCTCCTGGCGCACGCGCTCCAGGGCGTTCTCGCCGCCGCTGACGCGCACGAACTGCGGGACGTAGCCGCGGTTCCACTGCTGGTAGGTCTGCAGCAGCAGGTCCTGCAGCCGGCCGTCCTCCTCGAGCATGAAGAGGTCGTACTGGCTGGCCACCAGCAGGAACTTCTTGACCTTGCAGGGGGCGAGGCGGCCGATGCGCTCCAGCGACCGCTCCGCCGGGGCGAGAAGGCCGTCGGCGCCGGCCGGCAGGTCAGGCGTCGCCATACTTGCCCTTGATGGCGCGGATGACGTCGTAGATGGAAAAGAAGACGTCGACCAGCTCGGGATCGAAGTGCCGCCCCTGCTGCTCGCGGATGTACCCCAGCACCCGCTCCTCGGCCCAGCCTTCCTTGTAGGCCCGCCTCGAGGAGAGGGCGTCGTAGACGTCGGCGAGGGCGACGATGCGCGCCACCAGCGGGATCTCCTCGCCGCGCTTGCCCGGCCCCGGCCGCCACTCGTCGGAGGCGACGTCGTCGACCGCCCCCGGGTAGCCGCTGCCGTCCCAGTGCTCGTGGTGGTTGAGGGCGATGGCGGCGGCCATGTCGTCCCACTCCGACGTCGAGCGGCGGAACAGCCGCGCGCCCAGGATGACGTGGCGCTGCATGCTCTCGTATTCCCCCGTCGAGAGCGGCCCGCGCTTCTTGAGCAGGGTGTCGGAGATGGCCACCTTGCCGACGTCGTGCAGCATGGCGGCGATGCGCAGCACGTCGCGCACCTGCTTGACCTCGGCGTCGGCGACGCCGTGCCGCGCCGCCCACTGGCTGTAGATCTCGATCGAGTAGGCGCCGACGCGGTTGACGTGGGCCCCGGTCTCCTCGGGATCGCGCATCTCGGCGATGCCGATCATGCGCAGGATGATCTCACGGGTCATCTTCGCCGTCTCGATGCAGCCCGCCGCATGGTGGGCGAAATAGGCCACGACCAGCTCGTCCTCGCTGCGGAAGGGGACGGCCTCGCCGTCCTCGCCGAGGGCGTTGATGATCTGCATGACCCCGATCAGGCGGTTGCGGCTGGCCAGGAGCGGCACCGTCAGCATCGAGCGCGTGCGGTAGCGGGCCGTCCCGTCGAACGAGCGGTTGAAGCCGTAGGGCACGTCGCGGCCGATGGCGTAGGCGTCGGCGATGACCAGCGGCTTGCGGGTCATGGCCACGTAGCCGGCGATCGAGCTCTCGCTGACCGGGATGGCGTGGTTCTGGTAGAGCAGCTTCTTGCCGCTCTCCTGGCGCATCAGCGTGTCGTTCTGCACGTACTGGATGCGCAGCATGCGCTCCTCCAGCAGGTAGATCGAGCCGGCGTCGGCGCGGCAGAAGCGCCGCGCCTCGAACAGCACGCGGTCGAGCAGCGAATCGATGTCCTTGATGCGGTTGAGGTCCTCGGCGATCTTCAGGATCGCCGCCACCTTGCTCTTGTTCAGTGCGCTGACCGTGGCCATGGCGCCGCCATTATACGCCGCCCCGCGCGCCAGCGTCAATCGCGGCCCTGGGCAGGGCGCGCCGTTTGCGGTAGAATGCGGCCATGGAGACGGCCGGCTACATCGACTGCCACTGCCACCTGGACGATCCCGGCTTCGCCGGCGAGCGCGACGACATCGTCGCGCGCTGCCGGGCGGCTGGCTTCAGCCGCCTGGTCACCGTGGCCGACGCCTACGACGAGGCCTCGCTGGACGCCACCGCGGAGCTCCTGGCGCGCCACGACCTCGTCGCCGCCGCCGCCGGCGCCCACCCGCACAACGCCGGCGTCAATCGACCCCGCCGCTTTGACCGCATACATCCCGGTCGCGCTCACGTGCTGGTAGTCCGCG
>DAHVOV010000284.1 GCA_027318645.1 Candidatus Aminicenantota bacterium | reverse complement strand
TTTGACTCGGTTTTTCCCTACGAGACCTCACAAAAACCGATGTTTGCTCGATTGGGGACTCCTGCCGGACACAAGAAGTTCCTGTTGTATGAGACCGACCATATCCCCCCCGTAAACGGAATGATAAGGGAAACGCTGGCCTGGCTCGACAAGTATCTGGGACCCGTTCAACGGTGAGCATAGGTCAGGGATGATCATCCAAACCCGGATTTTGCTAAAACCCTGATGGGGTCCAAATCGACCGAATCCATCCGCTCAGCGGCGAGGGGGAGATGGTTATCCGGCCGAGCGCGCGCGCAGCATGCGCAGCTGCCAGAGCTCGCGCGGGGTGGCGTGCAGGAGCGGCGCCAGCAGCCGCCAGCCGAGCGGGCCGATGCTGCGCCGCAGCGCCGCCAGCTCGCGGAACTTCTCCCCCACCCCCGGGTCGTCCGGCAGCGGGATCTCCTGCTCCTGCAGCAACAGCACCGCCTTGGCCTTGATGGAGAGCTCCACGTGCAGCTGCAGGGCGCACAGCATGTCGGCCAGGACATAGCCGGGCAGGCGGTCGCGCAGGGACTGCAGGTAGCGGCCGATGTTGGAGGAGAGGAACTTCCCCTCGCGCAGCATCTGCAGGAGCTCGAGGTCGCCGCCGAAGCCGGCCTCCAGCCAGCGGCGCAGCGAGCGCTCGCTGCGCCGGTAGACCAGCAGGACGGTCAGCGGCAGGGCGACCAGGAACAGGATCGAGGCCAGCATCTGCCCGCGCAGCGGAAAGTGGTTGTACAGCGAGTGGACCAGCACGGCGACGGCCAGCCCGGGCAGCAGGTCGAGCGCGCGCTCGCGCTGCGCCCTCTCGGCGGCGGCCTTGGCCAGGATGCCCACCAGGGCCACGGTGCCGCCATGCATGACCGCGGTGCCGAAGCCGCGGATGAGCCAGTGCACGGGGGCGGCGCCGACGGCGGCGCGCAGGAAGGTGACGTTCTCGAACAGGGCGAAGCCGGCGCCGATGGCGAATCCCACGATGGCGGCATCGACGAGGAAGCCCAGCCTACGGCGGCGCAGCAGCACGAAAAGGTACAGGGCCTTGGCCGACTCCTCGATCAGCGGGGCCGCATAGCGGGAATAGGCGGCGGCGCCCATCCCCGCGGCGGCGATCAGGCGCGGATTCAGCAGCAGGCAGAATACGGCCGCGCCGGCGCCGGCCAGGAGCGCTTCGATCAGCAGGCGCGGCCCCACCAGGCGGAAATCGTCGAAGGAGTAGAGGATGGCGGCGAACGTCAGCACGGGCACGAAGCCCAGGCCGGCGCGCAGCGCCATGAGGCCCATGGTCAGATCTTGAGCGAGACCAGCCACTCCCCGGTCGGGTCGCGGCCCGGAGCGAAGGCCCGGGCGTAGCCCAGCGACAGGGTCAGCTGGTGGTGCGAGAGGGCGATCAGGCGGACGTCGACCTGCAGGCCGACGTCGCCCCAGCGGCGGGGCCCGGTCCGGCGGTCGAGGTCGGTGAACAGGCCGCCGGCGAACAGCGAGGGGCTGACCCAATTGGCGTACAGGAAGGGGAAGCCCAGGCGGCGGAAGAAGAGCGGCGGCAGGTTCCATTCCAGCGTCAGCTTGGCGAAGCGCCGGCCGGCGGCCTCGTTCAGCTCGAGGCCGGGGAAGCCGGTCCATTCGCGGTAGCGCTTGCTGGCCTGGCGGTCGACCCAGTTGTTGCCGAAGCCGCCGAAGTAGAAGCTGGCGAAGGGATCGTCGCGGTCGCCGAGGGCCGCCCCGCCGGCCCCGCGCAGCCACAGCGAGGAGTGGCGCAGGGGCAGGGCGGCGCCCAGGTCGAGGCAGCCGTACAGGCGCGGATAGATGCGCCGGTTCACGTACGCGCCGCCCAGCGCCAGCCGGTACTGCACCCCCTTCTCGTCCTCGACCGCCGCCAGCGAGCGGCGCAGGTACTTGTAATCCAGGCGCGCGTCCAGGGTGAAAAAGCGCCCGTGCTCGATGCCGACGTTCTGGTAATCGGGCAGGCGCTCCATGTTGAAATAGGCGGCGCCATGGAGGGTGTAGTCCAGGAAGCGGTTCGGCTCGTCGTAGATCAGGTTGCGGCTGTACTGCAGCGACAGCGACTGTCCCTTGCGGCTGGCCTTGGTGGGGCCGAACAGGTCGTAGAAGTCGGCGGCGTTGTGAGTGGCGGCGAGCTCCCAGTTGCGCAGCGCCGCGCGCAGGCGCAGATGCAGGCGCTCGTCCGCCGGGAGGCCGTTGTCCGGGGAATAGGTGGCCGTCAGGTCGACGCGCTCCAGGCTGATCTTGTCGGCCAGGTGCAGGTGCAGGCCGACCGCCGGGGAATCCTTGTAGCCCTCCAGCACCGGATAGAGCGACTTGAGCCCCATCCGGCTCCCCAGGCGGTAGCGGCCGCTCGAGCGGGTCAGCGGCTTGGGATCGATGAGGCCGGGATTCTCAGCCAGCCAGCCGCGCACCTGGGGATGCGTCTCGCCGAGCTTCTGGCCGAGCATGGTGATGGCCCGCACCTGCAGCCCCTTGGGCCGGTCGGCGGAAATGACGGCGGGCCGGAAGCCCTCGGCGGTGTAGCGGAAGACCAGCAGCGACCCGTCGTCCAGCGGCACCGGGCGGAAGAAGCCGCCGTCGGTGTTGGTCAGGGCCTCGACCCTGCCGGAACCCATGTCGCAGCGGTAGATGTTGGCCACTCCCGAGTAGTAGGAGGAGCCATACAGCCAGCGGCCGTCCTGGGAGAAGACGAAGCCGGCCGGCGAGCTGTTCTCGAAGTCGGAGAGGGTCTGGTGCGCCTCCTCGCCGGCCAGCAGCCTGGCCAGGTCGATGCGCACCAGCGACTGCCGGCCGCTGACCTCGGTGAGCGCCGCGCACAGCCAGCGGCCGTCGGGGGAGATGGAGATGTCGTAGAGGTCCTTGCCGTAGGGCCAGGAAAAGACCTGCTTCCACTCGCGGTAGGGCGGCGGGATGCGCACGATGGTGGAGATGCCGTTGTAGTGGCGCACGCCCCACAGCGAGCGGTCGGCGTGGTTGAAGGCCAGGTCGCCGATGCGCCCGTTGCGGATGAGCCGGCGCGAGCGGCCGCTGTCGACGTCCAGGCGGCGCAGGTCGCGCCAGGCGTTGTTGTCGGTGGTGTAGAAGAGGACGCCGCCCTCCTCGTCGTAGGCCAGCGAGCAGACGCTGTACAGGGCCGGCCCCTTGACGTCGCGCAGCTTGCGCAGGGAGCCGCTGTCGAGGTCCAGTGCCGCCAGGTGGGCCGCCTGGCCGGGATAATTGACCCCCAGGAACACCTTGCGCCGCCGGGCGTCGTAGAACGCCGGCGATACCGATCCCAGCGCCTTCCTGGAGACGTCGCGGAATGGGGTGAGCGGGCTGGAGCGGACGGCCGCCAGGTTCGCTTCCTGGAACCCCTTCTCCCAGGCGATCCACTCGGCCCAGGCCCGGCCCAGCGGCTTGCCGAACACCTTGCGGAACTGCGAGGCGAAATAAGCGCGGCTGCCGTCGTCGCGGGAGACCCAGCGGATGAGGCTCTCCGGGCCGTACTGCAGCCCCAGGTAGCCGAAGAATCGGGTGCCGTACAGGTAGGAGATCGCCCCGACCTGGAAGTCGCGGCGCGTCCCCGCCGACTCCAGGGCGACCAGGTCGTAGATGCGGCTCCCCTCCCCGACCAGGGCGCGGAAGACCATCTCGTCGTAGCAGCCGAGCAGCCGGCCGTAGCCGCCCGAGAGCCAGGTCTCCATGAACACGGCGATCCCCTCCATGAACCAGCGCGGTGTATAGAGGCGGGGGGTGGTCAGGTAGCCGTAGACCATGGTCAGGGGATTGTCCTCGCTGGGAGTGACCTTGCCGAAGAACAGCGAGCGGAACAGGCGGTCGGAGCGCGCCGCCTTGTCGCTGGTGAGGATGTGCACCAGCTCGTGCTGCATGATGGCGTTCACGCGCTCGGCGGCGGGCATGGTCTCGAACACGTAGCTCGCCGGGGCGATGCCGGCGATGATGGTGTTCTGCGGCACGGCGCCGGCGGCGGCGTTCGAGTAGTCGCTGAAATCGTGGAGCAGGATGGTGACCTTCTCGCTGGGCCGGTAGTGGAACAGCTGGCCGTGCATGCGCATGGCGCTGGCGAAGCTGGAGACGGCATGGCCGGCCAGGAACGACTCGGAGGGGAAATACAGTAGCCTCAGGTCATCGGTCTCCAGCTTCTGCACCTGCGCCGGCAGCCGCCCGGCCGCCAGCGCCATCACCAGGAGCGCCGCGGCCAGGCGCGCGGCGCGCATCATTGCGTTCATGTCGTCCTCCGCACGCGCGCGGGGCAGGCTCCGGATAGACGTCGGGGTGCCGTTCCCGCACGCGGGAGCGGCACCCCTTTATCCTCCCCCCACCCTCCTGAAGGTCCCAGGATCACTCGCTGGCTGCCAGCGTATCCTGGAACCGCTTGCTGGCCATCAGGCCGGCGAAGCTCTTGTCAGCCATCAGCGCCGCGAAATTGGGATTGGCCCGCAGCCCGGCCCAGGCCTTGTCGGCCAGCAGCGCCGCGAAGTCGGGGTTCGCCCGCAGCCCGGCCCACGCCTTGTCGGCCATCAGCGCCGCGAAGTCGGGATTCGCCCGCAACCCGGCCCACGCCTTGTCGGCCATCAGCGCCGCGAAGTCGGGGTTCGCCCGCAGCCCGGCCCATGCCTTGTCGGCCATCAGAGCCGCGAAGTCAGGGTTCGCCCGCAGCCCGGCCCACGCCTTG
>DAHVOV010000262.1 GCA_027318645.1 Candidatus Aminicenantota bacterium | reverse complement strand
AGATTCAGATCCAGCGGAATCTCGATGTCCACGCCGTAACCCGCGCCGTTGATGTTCGCCGTGCCGAGACTGATCCAGCCCACGGCATTGTAGCCGGTATTGACTCCGGGCACGAGAATGAGACCGCCGGGATTGTACATGACTTCCACTGTCGTGGCGCCAGCGGAGGCCAGGAAAAAACGATGAAATTGACCTGGTGTAACGCCTGGATCTCCCTTGCCCTTTCCATGGAGATGTCGAACGACTGCCCGTCGCCATGCACCCACACGGCCCAGTCGCGGTAAGGCATCCGGTTTTCCATCAGCGATTTAAGGCTGGGGAAGGAAGTCGCATACCAGGAGGAACCTTCCATTGTCACCAGAAGGTACCGCAGTCGGCCACTGGTGTCCACTTCGTTGGTAAACACGACATGCCCGTTTGTCAGCGTATCGGCATGCTGGTCGCGCTCCTGGCCATGGCGGCGGGGACGCTGCTCTTTGGCATCGCCTGGGGGAACTTGCTGCTGCAGCTGGCGCTGCTGGCCGCCGCCTGCCTCTGGTGCTCGGCCTTCTTCGCCATGCTGAACGCCTTCTTCAAGAACAAGAACCAGGCCGGCGCCTTCGCCAGCCCCGTCATCCTGGTGTTCTCCGCCTTCGGCGGCAGCATGCTGCCCCTGGAGCAGCTGCCGGCCGGCATGCGCTGGGTCGGCACGCTGACGGTCAACCACTGGTACATCAGCGGCTGCACGCGGATCATGGACGGCCGGCCGCCGCTGGCCTCCCTGGCCGTGCTGCTGGCCTCCGGCCTGGCCTTCGCCGCCGTGGCCATGGCCGTCCTGCCGCGCCGGCTCACCGCCTGAGGATGCGGCCATGAAGAAGATCTGGCATATCGGCCGGCTGGACCTGAAGCTGATGGTGAAGGACAGGGCCTTCTTTTTCTGGGTGCTGCTCTTCCCGCTGGTGTTCATCTTCATCTTCGGGAACCTGTACAAGTCGACCCGCACCGACAACAAGGCCTCGCTGGCGGTATGGAACCAGGACCAGGGGCGCTGGGGCGCCTACTTCATCGAGAAGCTCCGCTCGCCCAAGATCGAGCTGGCGGTATTGACCGCTCCGCCCGAGGAATATTACCGCCTGCTGGTCATCCCTCCCGACTTTTCGGCCAAGATCGAGCGCAAGGCCGCCCAGAAGCTCGTCTTCAAGAAGGACTCCGAGGCCGACCTGAAGGCCGGCGCCGTCGCCGACACCAAGATCTCCCAGGCCATCGTCAAGCTGATCGCGGAGCTGGTGCTTTACGGGAACGGGGACATGAAGGAGTTCTTCGCGGCGCGCCGCCCCTGGCGCGACCTGGTCTCCGTGCGCACGCGCCTGCCCCGCGGGACCATCGCCAAGGTGCCGTCGGGGTTCGACCACACCGTCCCCGGCATCCTGGTGCAGTTCGTGATGATGATGGTCCTGATCTACGGCGGCATCTCGGTGATGGAGGACCGCCGGAAGCGGGTCCTGGCCCGCATCCGCTGCTCCGCGGCGTCCTTCGCCGAGCTGTTCGGAGGCAAGCTGCTGGGGCGGCTGCTGATGGGCCTGCTGCAGTCGGCCATCCTGGTCGCGGCCGGGCTGCTGTTCTTCCGCCTCAACCTGGGCAACGCCTGGCTCTCGGCGCTGACCATTTTCGCCTTCGCCCTGGCCATGGCGGCGCTGAGCGTCTTCGTCGGCTCGGTGCTGCGCAAGGAGGAGGTGATCGTCGGCGTATCGGTGCTGGCCGCCAACATGTTCGCCGGCCTGGGCGGCTGCTGGTGGCCGATCGAGATCGTGCCGCCCGCCTTCCGCGCCGCCGGCATGGTCTCCCCCGCCTGGTGGGCCATGGACAGCTTCCACCAGGTCATCTTCTTCGGCAAGGGGCTGGCGGCGATCTGGCCCAACCTGCTGGTGCTGCTCGGCTTCACCGCCGTTTTCACCGCCCTGGCCCTGCGCTTCTTCAAGGTCCAGGACTAGCGGCAATCAATCTGACCAAAACACTCGTCACACGTGACGAGTCACGAGTCACGGGCATTTTGGACTCATTCCGGGAGCGTGAAGATCAGCCGCGCCTTGTTGTTTGCGTAATCCATGTCGCAGTACTCGGTCCCGAGTTCGCAAAGGTCGACCACGAAGACGTGCTCGGCGCCCGGGTGCAGCAGGGGCGGCCGGGCGTTCGGCCGGCCCCATTCTCCATAGGTGCGGTCTATCTGCAGGACGATTTCCTCTCCGGGCGGGATCGCGGGAATGGTGAAGGAACCGCTCCCAGCATGATCGTCGCCGATGTGGCCCCGCGCGTAAGAGTAAACGAAGGCGTTGATGTTCACGACCGGGCGGTCGAGGTTGTGGCCCACGCGGATCTTGCAGCGCAGCCGATAGCGCCGGCCTTCGGGGGAGTCGGACTGGGTGATGACCAGGTCCTCCTGAAGGAGCCGGCAGCGGATGTCCAGGGTGCAGAGGGTTCTTCCGAGGCGCTGGTTCAGCGGATTATCGTCCCTGACCCCCGAGCGGACGGCGTCGACCTCGTAAGTGAAATGCAAGCCCGAGCTGGGAATGGCGGCGGGCGGGACATGGGCCAGGGTCAGGTTGACGTGCTGCCGGGGAGGAATGGCGAGCTGGCGGGTGATGACCTCGTTGGCCGCGCCGCCCCGGTTGCGGAGCACGCGGATCTTGACGTCGCGCAGGGGCAGGGGATCGGGGCCGTTGTTCTCGATGGAAACGATGATGTCGCCGTCGCGGTAGCGGATGTCGCGGATCCCCAGGTCGCAGCGTGGAGCTTCGGCCGGCGGCGCCGGGGCCGCGGCGGCCGTGACCGAAAATACCGGACTTTCGCCGCTGGCGGAGTTGTCGGCGGCGCTGATGCGGATGCGATATCGCCCCCCGGCCTCAGCGGGAGCGGCTACGGTCCACTGGAACGGCGATGAGGCGGGCTGCAGCCGGCTGGCCAGCAGGCCGACCAGGGCGCCTCCCGGGCGGATGAGCTGGACATTGACCCGTCTGTTGACGCCGGCGGTGGTCCAATGAACCGGGCAGGCGGCGCCCAAGGCGAAGCTGCCGCCGGCGGGCTGGCTGACGGTGATCGTGCCGCCGCGGGCCAGGCCGGCGGCAAGGAGCGCGAAGACCGCAAACACGACTTGGTTCCTCATGGCTGTTGCCTCCTTGAGCGGTCCGGACGGCGTTCGGCTTCTAATACAATAATCCGGCAAATATCTCAATGAGGTCCCCGGTCGCTTCCTGAGGGATAGGGCACTGGCGTTGATTGTGAAAAAGCCTCATTCCTTCTGCTTCTGTTTGCTGTTTCAGCCGACCACGAAATATTTTCTGCGCAACCATCGCGCCACGTTGACCAGGCCGATCATCACCGGCACCTCGACCAGCGGCCCGATGACCGCGACGAACGCCGCGCCGGAGTGGATGCCGAAGACGGCCACCGAGACGGCGATGGCCAGCTCGAAATTGTTCGAAGCGGCGGTGAAGGACAGGGTCGCCGTCTGGCCGTAGGTGGCGCCGGCCTTGCGGCTCAGCCAGAAGGAGACCAGGAACATCACCGCGAAATAGATCAGCAGCGGCAGGGCGATGCGCACCACGTCCAGCGGGATGCGGACGATGGTCTCGCCCTTGAGGCTGAACATGACCACGATGGTGAAGAGCAGGGCGATCAGCGTGACGGGCGATATCTTCGGGATGAAGCGCGAGTGGTACCACTCCTTGCCCTTGGCCTTGACCAGCACCAGGCGGGTCAGCATGCCGGCCAGGAAGGGGATGCCCAGGTAGACGAAGACGCTCTCGGCGATGCTGCCCATGGTCACCGCCGACAGGTCGACCTTGCCGAGGCGCAGCCCGACGAGCGGCGGCAGCTTCTTGATGAAGAACCAGGCGAAGAGCGAATAGAACAGCACCTGGAAGATGCTGTTGAAGGCCACCAGCCCGGCGGCGTACTCGCGGTCGCCGTCGGCCAGGTCGTTCCAGACGATGACCATGGCGATGCAGCGCGCCAGGCCGATCATGATCAGGCCGACCAGGTATTCCGGCTTGTCGGCCAGGAAGACGACCGCCAGGGCGAACATCAGCAGCGGGCCGATGACCCAGTTCTGCAGCAGCGAGAGCCCCAGCACCTTCAGGTTGCGGAAGACGTCGCCCAGCTCCTCGTACTTCACCTTGGCCAGCGGCGGGTACATCATCAGGATCAGGCCGATGGCGATGGGCACGTTGGTGGTGCCGGAGTTGAAGCGGTTCCAGAAGCCGACGATCCCCGGGAAGAAGTATCCCAGCCCGACGCCGATGGCCATGGCCAGGAAGATCCACACCGTCAGGTAGCGGTCGAGGAACGACAGCCTCTTTCTCGTCGATTCAGCCATGAAGCACCTCCTTGCCTTTCGCAGTGACAGTGTCAGCGACCGTGCCGGTAAAAAGCCCCTGCGAGAGCGGGTTCCTTCTTCCCTTCAGCACGACTCCCGTCGATCCGGAGTGTCTTTCAATGGAGTTCGTCATATTGCCTTCACTAACACTAACACTAACACTAACACTATCACCATCACTTAGAGTTCTTTGAGCTGCTGTCATGGGCATTGGATAAATCCCTGCGACCACAGGCAACCGCCGCAGGCCGGGTGGGAGTTGCCGAAGCAGTCCTCGCCGTTGACGCTGGGCAGGTCGCAGCTGTTGCAGGTGGTGCAGGGCGAAAAGGAGAACTCGTCCAGCCGGCGGCGGAACGCCGCGGCGACAGGGTCCGACCAGACCTCACCCAGCGTGTGCTCGGCCAATGAACCGAGATGAAACTCGCTCCAGGAGCGCGAGTGGCCGTTCAGGCAGACGGCATGGGCGTGCAGCAGCGGCAGGCAGGGGCCGACGCGGCCGTCCCAGCGCACGCTGGCGCTGCGCTTGCGCAGGAACGGGCAGCTCCCCGTCCGGCCGGCGAAGGCCGCGGCGTCCGGCGCGTCGGCCGGGAACGCGGCGGCCAGGCGCTCCAGGATGCCGGCGGGAACGGCTCCCGCGTCCAGGCGCGGCGCCGCGGCCCCCTCCTCGGGGAGCGGCTCGTACTGGCCGCGCCCGTACAGGATCTCGCCGGCCATGGCCTCGGTGTAGGGCTCGACGTTGCTCAGCGAGAAGCGCGCGGCGCCCAGCCGCTGCGCCAGTTCCAGGACAGCGTGCAAGTCGGCGGCGTTGCGCCTCATGGCCACGAAGGAGATGCCCAGCTCCGGCCGGTCGCTCCTGGCCATCAGCCGCTCCAGGTTGGCGACGATCTCCGGCAGGTGGTCGCCCAGGCGCACGTCGGCGTAACTCGCCGGCGAGGCGCCGTCGACCGACACCCAGAGGCGGTCGAGGCCGGCCTCGGCGAGGCGGCCCGCCATCCCCTCGTCCAGCAGGATGCCGTTGCTGATGAGCTCGACCGGCGCGCCTGTCCCCTTGGCCAGGGCGACCATGTCGGCGATGCGCGGATGACCGAGCGGCTCGCCGAAGCCGCCGAAGAAGATCCCCGGGGGCGCGGTCCAGGCGCGGACCTCGGCCACCAGCCCGGCCAGCAGGCCGAATTCCATGAACCCCAGCGGTTCTTCCCAGCCATGGCGCATGCAGGTGCGGCAGTCGAGGTTGCAGCGGTTGGTCGGCTCCACGTAGAGCCGCTCCAGGCGGTCGACATCCGTGCCCGCCGCCCGTCCCCTTTTGCCGCTCATGCCGTCACTCCCGGGTGCCGCCTTTCTTCTTCCTCGCCGGCCGGCCGACCTTGAAGAAATCCTTCTCCTGGCAGCGGCCGGTCTCGAACTGCAGGGTGACGTGGGCGATGCCGTACTTCTCCCGGAGCAGGCCCTCGATCCGCTCGGCGATGGCGCAGGCCTGCGAGAGCGGGCGGTCCTCCACGTCGATGTGGGCCTCGAAGTACACCGTCTCCTCGTTGCTCATCCAGGTGTGCACGTGGTGGATGTTGCGCACCTCGGGGATGGCCTCGATGTCGGCGCGTATGGCGCCGTAGTCCAGCCTGGCGGCCGACTGCATCAGGATGCCGACCGAGCCGCGGACGATCGCCCAGCTCTCGCGCAGGAGATAGAGGGAGATCAGGATCGTGACCAGGGGGTCGATCCAGAACGCCCCCCAGGCGCGGATGAGGATGCCGCCCAGGATGACGCCGACCGAGGAGACGGTATCGCCCAGCAGGTGCAGGTAGCCGGAGCGGACGTTCATGCTGCTGCGGGCGTCCTTGCGCAGCAGCAGCATGGAGGCGAGGTTGGCCGCCAGGCCGAAGGCGGCGACGAGGAGCATCAGGCCGCTGTCGATCGCCTGCGGCGCCCGCAGCCGCCGCAGCGCCTCGACGACGAGGAACAGCGAGATCGCCACCAGGGCCGCGGCGTTGACGAAGGCGGCAATGATCTCGGCGCGCTTGTAGCCGTAGGTGCGGCGGGAATCGCTGCCGCGGCCGGCGATGCGCCAGGCGACGTAGCTGAAGGCGATGGCCGCCGTGTCGCCCAGGTTGTGCGCCGCGTCGGAGAGGAGCGCCAGGCTGCCCGAGGCGATGCCGCCGGCGACCTCGACGGCCGTGATCAGGGCATTGAGCAGAACGGCGGCCAGCAGGCGCGCGCCGGAGATGCCCGCCCGCGGCTCCTGGGGCCCGCGATCGATCCTCGTCTCAATTCCCATGATGCGCCTCGTTCACCGGCTCCATGCCATATAGGCGGCCGCGACGAACAGCAGGAGGCCGCAGACACGCTTGACCCATGCCAGGGCCGGTGAGCCTTCATTCCAGCGCAGGTAGTTCTCGATGACGCGCGTGAACGTCCCGGCGAACACGATCACCGCGCAGTGGCCGATGCCGTAGGCCAGCAGCAGCGGCACGCCGTAGATCAGGCTGGTCGCCGACTTGGCCAGGACGATGGCCAGGATCGGCGCCATATAGGCGAACGTGCAGGGGCCCAGGGCCAAGCCGAACAGCAGCCCCAGCAGGAACCCAGCCCAGGGGCCTTTTCCCCGGGCCTTGGCGTTCGCCGCCCCGGGCAGGTCCAGCCGGATGATGCCCAGCAGGTATAGCCCGACCACCACGAAGATGCCGGCCACCAGGTAATTGCTCCAGCGGCCGATGTCGCCCAGCATGCGGCCGAGCAGCGACGTGACCAGGCCGATCAGGCCGATGGTGGTCAGGATGCCCAGGGCGAACGCCAGCGAGATGCGGAACGCCTTGCGCGTCGTGAGTTTCTCCTGCTGGCTGACGAAGCCCACGATCAGAGGGATGCTGGCCAGGTGGCAGGGGCTCAGCAGGACGCTCAGGATTCCCCAGGCGAAGGCGCCGAAGAGCCCGACCAGCGGGTGGCCGTACAGCAGGTCCGTCACCCAGGTGAAAAGGGCCTCCAGCATTATTTCACGCCTTTCTGTTGCAGGACCTTGACCAGCTCATCCTTGGGGAAGAAGCCTTCATGGCGGAAATATTCCTTGCCATCCTGGTCCAGGAAGACCTGGGTGGGGATGATGCGGATCTTGAAGCGGGCGGCGAACGGCTCGCCCTCCGGCGTCCAGACGTCGTGAAAGACCACCTTGACCTGGCCGGCATACTCCTTCTCGATGTCCTTCATGATCGGCTGCATCATCTTGCAGGGGATGCAGCGCACCGAGCCCAGCTCGACAAAAGTGACCAAATAGGTCTCCGCGGCGGCGGCGCCGTTTTTCCCATCGGCCCTGGACTTGGCAGCATCGCAGCCGGCAGAAAGCATTCCCAACGCCAGGAGCAACGCCGATCCGCGGGTGAGCATGTTCTTCATTTTCCGCTCCCGGATCACTTGAACAGCATTTTTTTGATGTCTTCGACGCCCGGCACTTTCCCGGCCACCTTCACGACGCCGTCCACGGCCAGCGCCGGGGTGATCATCACGCCGAAGGCCATGATCTGCTGCAGGTCCTTGACCTTCTCGACATGGAAGTCCAGGTTCAGTTCGGAAGCCGCCTGGCGGGCGTTCTCCTCAAGTTTATTGCACTTGGGGCAACCCGTACCCAAGATTTGAATCCGCATTTTTCCTCCTCGCGTCCTAGAGCATGCCGAAAATGAAGCCCACGATCGTCGACAGGGCGACGACCAAGCCCGAGAAAACGACCGTTTTTTTCAAACCCATGATCTTGCGCAGCACCAGCATGCTGGGCAGCGACAAGGCCGGCCCCGCCAGCAGCAGCGCCAGCGCCGGGCCCTGTCCCATGCCCGAGCCGAGCAAACCCTGAAGGATGGGCACCTCGGTCAGGGTGGCGAAATACATGAAGGCGCCGGAAATGGCGGCGAAGAAATTGGCCGCGAGAGAGTTGCCGCCCACGGCCCCGCTGACCCACGCCGACGGGATCAGCCCCTCGTGGCCCGGCCGGCCCAGCAGCACGCCGGACACCAGCACGCCGCCGATGAGCAGTGGGAAGATCTGCTTGGCGAAGTCCCAGCTCGCCACGAACCACTCCCCCGCTTCCCCCTTGTCCCGGCTGAGGATGATCGAAAGGGCGATCACCCCGGCGCCGAATGCCAACAGGGGCTGGCCGGGGAATAGGAAAGCCAGGCCAATGGGCGGGAGGGCGGCCACGAACACCTGCTCGCGCGGCAGGTGGAACCAGGCGACCAGGATCGCGCCCAAGCCCAAGGCGGCCAGCCCGGTGATCGGCCATTTCACCGCGTAGACCGCCGCAAAAAAGCCGCCGACGCCGGCCGGCTTGCCCCAGTTGGCGAAAACCAGGATCGCCACCAGCGAGAAAAAGAAAAGGACATTCTGCCACAGGGGGCGAGTCACCTCGACTTCAGGCGAAGCCATCTGCGCCTCGGCCCTGGCGTTTTCCTCCCTGCGGAAAATGAGATGCATCAGCAGGCCGATGACCACGCTGAAGAGAACGGCCCCCACGGCCCGGGCCGCGCCGATCTTCATGCCCAGCACGCGCGCCGTCAGGATGATGGCCAGCACGTTGATGGCCGGCCCGGAATAGAGGAACGCCGAGGCCGGCCCCAATCCGGCGCCCATGTGCCAGATGCCGGAGAACAGCGGCAGCACCGTGCACGAGCAGACGGCCAGGATGGTCCCTGAGACCGATGCCACGCCGTAGGCCAGGGCCTTGTTGGCCTTGGGGCCCAGGTATTTCATGACCGATTCCTTCTTGACGAAGACGCCGATGGCGCCGGCGATGAAGAAGGCCGGGATCAGGCACAGCAGCACATGCTCGCGCGCGTACCACTTGGCCAGGTGCAGCGCCTCGAGCACGGCCAGGTCAAAGCGCAGCCTGCCCACAGGCAGGTAGAACAAAAACAGGAACAGCACGACCATCCAGAAGAAAATCTTCCATTCCTTTTTCCAATCCATTATTTTCGCTCCTTGGCATGCATCTTTTTGCCAGGGCGGCCCGCAGGGGCACAGGCCTTCTCCCGGCCGCCGAAGGCAGCGAGGCGCTTGAGATCAACACGGGCCTGATCGGCGGAGACCCGCTCGTCGACGGCCAGCAGCAGGAAGCGGACGAACAGGTCGGCGTCGTTCAGCCGATAGAGGATCCAGCGCTCCTGCCGCCTGACGCTCACGACGCCCGCCTGCTTGAGGATGCGCAGGTGGAACGACAGGCGCGGCTGCGCCAGGTCCAGGGCGGCGGCGATCTCGCACACGCACAGCTCGCCGCGGCCCAGCAGCTTCAGCACCCGCAGCCGCGTGCCGTCGGCCAGGGCCTTGAACAAGGTGACGATGTCGCTCATCCCGCGCCCCTCATATCAATTATATTTGATATGACATCCTACACCCGCCCCGACCGCCTGTCAAGTATCCTCAGGAAAAAGGCTTTCCCCCCACCGATTCCGGCTTCCCTGTCGGCCGGGACATATAAGCCGCCCTTAATTCATCGGCCGCGGCCGCGCCGCCGGCCGCCGCCTATTGCCAGCGCTTTTTCGCCTGTGCTATAATCGGGGCGAATCCGACCATGAAGGAGACATGACCATGGCCAAAGACAAGGACAAGGGCAAGGAAAAATCGAACAAGCCCAAGCTCTCCATCAAGGACAAGAAGAAGAAGAAAAAGGAGAAGCTGGAGCGCAAGCTGGCCGGGCTATAGCCCTGGCGCCGACGCGCATTCTCCTCCAAGTCTGTTCTTGCTTGTCATGCGTTTCGCCAGCTCACTGATTTAAGGGCTATTACTCGTCACGCGTTACGCGTCACTCGTCACGAGCATTCTGGACAGATCTGGCTTCCCGTCCCGCCTCAGCCCATCAGCCTGAGCCGCCACTTCTCGAAGTCGGCGTAGTCCATGATGACGCGGAAATTCCTGTAGCGGAACCCCGACCTCTCCCATTCCAGCTCCTGCCGCTCCTGGCGCAGATCGATCCTCAGCAGCGGGCGGCGGAAGCGGTAGATGACCAGGGCGTCCCCCTCGAGGCACAGGCAGCAGGCGCTGGTCTTGCGCCGGCCGAAGCCGCCGATGCGCAGGGTGGCGTAGGGCGTGCACCATTCCCGCTCCTCGCCGGCGCCCTCCGCGCCCGGCGTGCCGGCACGGCGCGGCGGCGCGCCGCTGAGGCGGAAGACGAAATAGACGACCAACAGGGTCAGGGCGAAGATCCCGCCCATCAGGGCGAAGAACTGCACCGGCGTCTGCACGGTCAGCCAGGGGATGCCGCGGCGCAGCGCCGCCAGCTGGCCGGCCACCGCCGGGCCGGCCCGGCGGCCGCCGATCTCCAGGCTGACAATGAAGCGCTCGAAGGCGCGCAGGGCGAAGTCGAGCGAGCTCGACGAGCGCATGTCGGCCCAGTACGCCGTCCCGCCTTCGTGGAACACGCAGAAGAGACGGTAGCCCTTGTTCGCCCGGCGCAGGGCGAAGAAGCCGCCGGCGAACAGGTCGAGGTCGGCCAGCAGCGGGGCGTCGGCGAAGTTCTCCCGCTTCAGCGCCCGCAGGCCGGCGGCGGCGTCCTCGGCGGGGCGCTGGAAGAAGCGCAGGCCGCCGGAAAAAGCGAACCCCTGCCAGCCGTTGCGGGCGTCGGTCACCGGGGCATGGCCGCCCGCGGGAAAGACCGAGCGCACGCCGAGGACCTCGATGCTCGCCCCTGGGATCTCCTGGCGGGCGACGAAGAAATAGACCGGCAGCAGCGAGGCCAGCATGACGACGAACACCAGGACGAGAACGCGCCTCCAGGTCATGGCCCCTCCTCCCTACGCCAGCAGCAGCAGCGCCAGGAACACGCCCGCTGCCGCTAGGCCCAGCGGCCGGGCCGCCCGCCATCCCGGGTTGGCCCGGCGCAGCATCCGGAGATCGGTGACGTAGATCGTCTCGCAGGCGCCGTTCCCCGTGTCGTCGCGCACCGTGCTCGTGCCGCGGCGGAAGCCGTTGGCCGGCTGGCCGTACTCGGCCAGGAAGCCGGCGAGGCGCACCTGGTCGCCCGGCCGCACGCGCAGGATGCGGCGGCTCAGCGCCGGGTCGGCGCAGAGCAGGTGGTTGTTCGCCAGGTGGCGCACGGAGAAGCGCCGCGCCGTCGCCTCGTCGGAAAACCGGCACATGCAGGTGAAATCGCGGTTCCAGAACCTCGTCTCGCGGTAGACGCCGCTGGCGATGTTGCGCCCCCAGACCAGGCACAGGTCCTTGATGTTCAGGAAGTCGCGCCAGCGGCGGTGGGAGGTGTCGAGGAAGGAGTCGCTGCGGTGCTGGCTGACCACCAGCCCGGCGATCTCGTAGCGGAAGAGCGGCCGCACCACGTAGTTCAGCTTTTTCACCATGACCGCGAACGGCGGCGGCACGCCGTCCGCTGCCTGCAGCGGCTCGGCGTACAGCGGGGGCAGGATGGCGCGGACCGGCGGCAGGCGGTCGTCGCGCCACACGGCCAGGACCCACAGCAGCAGGCTGAGCAGGAATCCCAGGCGCAGCCAGCGGACCTTGCCCGCCAGGCCGCCGGAACGGGGCCCGGCGTTTTCCTTCGCCGCGCGGGGAGAGAGGCCGGCATCCTCAGGGAAGCGGTATCCGCATGGGCACGCGCGCGCGTCATCGGGGCAATAGCACTGGCAGCGCGGGCAGTTCATGGTCCTCCTCGCCGGAAAGGGCATTCTAGCGCAATCCCCCGGCCGGGGCAAACCGTTCCCAGCACAAAAGAAAGTGTTAGTGATAGTGGTAGTGATAGTAAAAGCAATCAATAAGCTTCATTGATTTTGATGATTCTCTGAAAAGGCTTTTACTTTTACCTTTTACCTTTTTCCTTTTACCTTGCGAGAGCCTTGCTTTTGGTCAATTGGACATTGGTGCTTGGTGCTTATTTGGAATTTGGTGCTTGGAAATTGGTGCTTCAATCCTACCAGCTTCTAAAAGTTATTTTTGACAGATCTGGGCCGGAAGGGATTCTCTGAGCGCTCGCTGGC
>DAHVOV010000259.1 GCA_027318645.1 Candidatus Aminicenantota bacterium | reverse complement strand
GCTGCCGCGTCTTGCGGCACCAGATGCAGGTGCTCAGGCCGTAGAACTCGATCCTGCCGCAATTCTTGCCGTCCACGTGGGTGAAGGGGATCATCGTGGCCACCTCCGCTTTTCAGTGGCGCCATTATAATGGCGACCCCGGCGAAAAGTCAATCATGTCCACGAACAATCGTGACGCGTAACGCGTGACGCGTGACGCGTAACAGCACTAGCGAAAACAACAAAAATCGAAAATCAATTCCAAGTGAGATCCAAGTGCGAATGATCAGGTTGGCAATCGGAATTTTTCAGGGCTTGGGTGCTTGGAATTTGGCTTTTTATTCCTCGTCACGCGTCACGCGTTACGCGTCACGGCTTCACTGGGCTGAAAGCCCAGGCACTGCTGCCAGTTGCGGCGCTGCTCCTCGGCGCCGAAGCCGTCGCGGCCCAGGCTGCGCAGCGCCGAGGCGGCGAGCAGCGCCGAGAGGTCGCGCTCGTTGAGGCGGGCGCGCAGCAGCAGGTCCTCCAGGGAGGCGTAGCCCGGGCCGCGGCCCTCGACGATGCGCGCCGCCAGCGTTTCGCCGATGCCCTTCACCGCCATGAGCCCGCAGCGGACGGCCCCGCTCTCGCCCGTGAAGCCCAGGCCGCTGCGGTTGACGTCGGGCGGCAGCACGGCCAGACCCCAGGCCTTGGCCTCCTCAACGTACTCGGGCAGCGGGTAATAGCCGCCGGCGGCGTTCAGCAGCCGGCAGAAGAAATCCAGCGGCCGGTGCGTCTTCAGCCAGGCCGAGAGGAAGGCGGCGTGGGCGTAGGCCAGGCTGTGCGCCTGGCAGAAGGCGTAGAGCGAGAAGTCCTCGGCCAGCTTCCAGAACAGCTCCAGCTCCCCCGCGCGCCAGCCGTTGGCCGCGCCGCGGGCGAAGAACTCGCCGCGCAGCGCCCCGCCCCGGCGCTTCTTGAGCTCGCGGCGCGCCCGCTCGGACTCCTCCAGGTCCCAGCCGCTGACGTGGTGCAGCAGCACCGAGATCTGCTCCTCGAAGATCAGGGCGCCGCGGCTGCCGGGAAAGAGCTGGCCCAGCAGCGGGTGGGCCGGCGGCCGCTTCTCCTGGTAGGCCGCCTTCATCCCCGACTTGGCCGGCCCGGGGCGGATGATGGCCACGGCAATGGCCAGCTCCTCCAGGGTGGCGGGACGGCCGCGGCGCAGGTTCTCGCGCGCCAGCGGGCTCTCCAGCTGGAAGCAGCCCTTGGTGCGCGCCTCCTGGATGGTCTTCCAGGTGGCGGCGTCGCCGGCATCGATCCCCCGGGGGGACGGCGATACGGCGGGTCCGCCGGCGCCGTCCAGCGCGCCGCCGGCAAAGCCCAGCGGCGAAATGACCTCGAAGCCGCGCACCCCCAGCAGGTCGAGCTTGAATATGCGCAGGCGCTCGACCGTGTCCTTGCCCCAGACCAGCTGCGGGAACCCATCGGGCGAGCGGGTGAGCGGCAGGACGCGCCCGACCTCGCCGGCGGCGAACACCACCCCGCCCACGTGCAGCGAGAGCTCGCGGAAGACGCCGTCGAGCAGCGCCGCGGCCCCGTAAACCGGCGCCTGCGCGTTGCGGCCTCGCCCGGCCAGCTCCCGCGGCTCGGCGAACATGGGCAGCGGCCGGCTCAGGGCGTGCGCCTCCTCGGGGCCGTAGCCGAAGGCGCGCGCCGCCTCGTAGAGCGCCGAGCGGGCGCCGAAGAACTTGTGGCTGGAGAGGAAGGCCGCCCGCCCGCGCCAGCGCTCGAACAGCCATTGGAACAGCTCGGGCCGCCGCGAGGAGTCGATGTCGACGTCGATGTCGGGCAGGTCGTCGCGGCGGCCGTTGAGGAAGCGCTCGAACAGCAGCCCGTGCTTCAGCGGGTCGACCGGCGTCATGCCCAGCAGGAACAGGACGTAGGAGGCGCCGGCCGAGCCGCGCAGGCCGAAGAAGACGCGCCGCCGGCGGCAGAAGGCGGCGATCTCGGCGGCGATCAGGAAATAGGCGGCGGCGCCGCCGCGGCGAACGGCGCGCAGCTCCTGCAGCGCCCGCTCGCGCTCGGCAACGCCGGCGCCGCGCTCATCCAGCTTCCCGCGCACCAGCGCCTCCAGCTCGCTGCCGCCGTCGGGGAAAAGCTCGTCCAGGGCGTCGAAGGCGAAGGCGGCTCCTTCCGCCAGGCGCAGGGTGTTGGCCATGGCGTTCCGCCCGGCCTCGCCGAAGCGCCGGGCGATGCTGGCGGCCGGGATCAGGCCGTCGAGGGTGGCGTCCGCCCGGAAGGCCTCGGGCAGGGGCTGATGGCGGAAGACGGCCCGCGCCACGGCGTATTTCCGCGCGTCGCCGGTCCAGCGCAGCGGCTGCGCCCAGGCCAGCGGCGCGCCGGCGGAGGCGGCCAGGGAGCGCAGCCAGGGGCCGCTCCCCCATTCCAGGCCGACGTACAGGTTGCCACGGCCGACCTTGTCCTGCAGCCGCCGCAGCAGGCCGTCGTCGGCCCGCGCCGGCAGGAAGACCGCCCGCACGCCGTCCAGCCGGGCCGGCAGGGCGCGGCGGTTCAGGCAGGAGACCAGGGAGCGATAGCCCGCTGCCGAGGCGGGAAAAAGGAGCAGGCTCCCCTTCTCCGGCAGCCGGATCTCGGTGCCCAGCAGCGGCCTCAGCCCCCGGGCGGCCGCCTCCTTCCTGCATTTTTCCCAGCCGATCAGCGACATGGGATCGCAGACCGGGAGATAGGGCACCTTGGCCTTCCGCATGATGTCGCCGAGCGCGGCGGGATCGACGACCCCCTCGCCCTGGGAGAAGATCGAATATGTTCGTAAAGGAATATAGTTCATCTCGAGACGTTAGACGTTAGACGACAGACGTTAGCAAGAAACAATACCCGGAAAACGGGGCTTTGTTCCTGAACGATGTCTGGCATTCAATGTCTTCTAAAAAGTCTTCTGCTTCAAACTTTGCAGCATCTTTGCAATCTCATCCAGGTGCTGCTCAACGGCATCCCCCTTTTCTTGGGAAAGGCAGCCGATCCTTTGAGATATTTCGATCTGCGTAAACAATTCGGCAGCCGATCCCAAAGCAATCGCAATGAACCTGCGGAATTCCGCCTTGCTTTTGCGCTCAAATCCTTCGGCGATGTTCGAGGGTATTGAAACTGATGAACGTCGCAACTGATCCCGTAGCCCGACGTCCCGAGAAAACGCGCTGTCGCCGGTAATGGAATAAATTTCCACCACGACATTCATCCCCTTTTGCCAAACCTGCAAATCACGAAAATTCTTAATCATATATCCCTCCTTTATTCTTTTCATTCTCTTGCTAACGTCTAACGTCTAATGTCTAACGTCTGAGATCTGATTACTTGGTCAATGACGCCGTTTTGAGGACCATTCCCTCCCTTTCAACGGGATAAAGTTCCTCCAGCAGCATCGATCTCGCGTTGCGCAGGGAGGAGAAGCCGAAGCGCTCCTTGACGGCGCCGATGGCGGCGGTCACCTTCTCGTCCTTCAGCGAGAAGAAGGGCAGCAGGTCGCGGGCCTCCTGCAGCCCCTCGACCTTGGCGCCGACCAGGCGCAGCGGCAGCTCCTTCTCCCGCAGCAGCGCGCGCAGCAGCGGCAGCGCCCCCTGCCAGAGATGGAAATAGGAGTAGGTGGGAAAGGGCAGCGACGCCCGCCGGGTGAAGGTGGAGAAGTCGCTGAAGCGCGCCTTGACCTCGATGCGGCCGGCATAGAGCCCGTCGCGCAGCAGCTGCACGGCCAGCCGGTCGAGCAGGTAGGCCAGGTGCGAGTGCAGCAGCCCCTCGTCGCGGATGTCGTGGGGGAAGGTGGTCTCGCGGCTGAGGCTGCGGCTGGCCGGCTCGGCCGGGCCGCGCTCCATGCCGCCGGCGTACTGGCCGGCGAAGACCTTGCGCCACAGCGCCGGGTACTTCGCCTTCAGCTCGCGGCCGCGGCGCACCCCCAGCCCCTGGAGGACGAAGAATGTCTGCGGCCCTACGCCGGGCACCTTGTCCAGGGTCAGGCCGGCGACGAACTCGGGCTCGTCCAGGAGCCAGAGCAGGCCGCCCGGCTTGGCCGCCTCGCAGGCCAGCTTGGCGCCCAGCCGCGTGCGCCCGAGGCCGGCCGAAATGCGCAGGCCGGTCTCGCGCTCGGCCGCGGCCTTGACGCGGGCGGCCAGCTCGTAGACCGAGGGGCACAGGTAGCGGCTGCCGCCCAGGTCGACGTAGGCCTCGTCGACCGACATCTCCTCCACCCGCGGCGAGAAGCGGCGCAGGCAGGCGAAGAAGCGCTCCGAGATGCGGCGGTAGAGGTGGTAGCGGCCGCGGCGGAACACGGCGTGCGGGCACTTGCGCGCCGCCGTGCGCAGGGCCATGACCGAGTGCACGCCGTAGCGCCGCGCCGCGTAGGAGGCGGTGCAGACCACGCCGCGCTCGTGGGCCAGGCCGCCGACGATGAGCGGCTTGCCGCGCAGCGCCGGCTCCAGCGCCTCCTCGACCGCCGCGAAGAAGGCGTCGATGTCCAGGTGCAGGACCGCGGGCGGCTTCACCGGTACTTGCGCATGACGCCCACCACCCGCCCGACCAGCTGGAAGGGGGCGGAAATGGGCGCGTAATCGGGGTTCTCCGGCGCCAGCACGTAGCCCTCGCCGTTGCGCTTCAGGCGCTTGAGGGTGATCGAACCGTCGCCCAGCCGCGCCACCACCATCTGGCCGGGCTCGGCGCTGTCGGCGCGGCGGATCAGGACCAGGTCGCCGTCCTGGATGTAGGCGTCCTTCATGCTCTGGCCCTGGACGCGGAAGGCGACGACGTCGCCCCCCTTCTCGGCCAGCCACTCGGGCAGGACCACCTCCTCGCCCAGCTCGGCGAACATCTCCAGCGCCGGGCCGGCCGGCACCATGCCCACCAGCGGCACGGCCGTCCGCCTCTCGCCGGGAACCGCCCCGACGCCGGGCAGCGCCCAGCCCCGCCCCGACCGGCGCAGGGCGCCGCTCCGCAGCAGGCGCAGCAGGTAGCCCTGGACGGTCGCCGGCGAGGAGATCCCGGAAAGGGCGGCGATCTCGCGCACGGTGGGAAAATAGCCGTTGCGGCCGCAGAATTCCCGGATCCTGTCCAAAATGAGCTTTTGCTTCCTGGTCACCATTTGTTCGCCTCTTGTTCGCCTTTCCAATAATAATATGGATCAGGGCATCTGTCAACAAGGATTGGTGAAAAAACGACCTAACGTGACGCGTAACGTTAGCTCATTGTCAACTGTTTGAACTTTTCGAGCTGGGCTTGCGTTATAAAAGCCTGAGGGCAAAGCCCGAGGAGGACACATGAAACGACTGTACCGGAGCCGCAAGAACCGGATGCTCGGCGGCGTCTGCGGCGGCATCGCCGAGTACTTCGAGGTCG
>DAHVOV010000249.1 GCA_027318645.1 Candidatus Aminicenantota bacterium | reverse complement strand
ACCGGTCGCTCTGGGCCCTGGCCGCCGAGAACCTGTACGTCATCCGCGACGGCCGCTGCCAGCGTTCCACCGCCTTTCCCGACCCCCGGCGCCTGCTGGGGCTTTCCGCCGCCGCCGCCGGCATGGTCTTCTACAGCGCCGACGCCGTCTACCGGCTGCAGGGCGGCCGGCTGCAGCGCTTCCCCAGCCCCGACGCCGTGCAGTTCGCCAAGGAGGCCGGCGGCCACCTCTTCGTGGGCTGCCGTGACGGCCTGTACCTGCTCACTCCGTTCGGCGAGTTCCGCAAGTACGCCGGCCTGCCGGCCGGGATGGCCGGCGTCAGCGACATCCTGCTGGACTGGCGCGGCGGGCTGTGGATCGGCACGCGCGGCGGCGTGCTGCACCGCGACCTGGAGACGGGCGCCACGTCCATCCTCAACGCCGCCGCCGGCCTGATCTACGACCGCGTCTCGCGCCTGCTGCTCGACCGCGAGGGCAACGTCTTCATCGGCACCGAGTTCGGCCTGTCCCAGCTCTCCCGCCACCTGTTCCGCATGTACGGCAGCGAGGACGGCCTGCCCTCGGCCCAGGTGTGGGACATCCTGGAGGACGAGGGCCGCATGCTCCTGGCCTGCGACGACGGCGTGGCCGAGCTGCGCGACGGCGCCATCCGCGCCTTCCCGGTCAATGCCCGCCTGCGCGGCCGCTCCCTGCGCGCCCTGGTGCGCCTGGCGCCGCGGCGCTACCTGCTGGGCTGCCGCGACGGCGAGATCCTGGAATGGGACGGGAACGCCCGGCTGCTCACCCTCACCAGCGGCGTCAACGTGCTCTATGCCATCCGCGACCACGCCGGCGCCGCCTGGTTCGCCACCGACCGCGGCCTGCTGCGCTATGACGGCGCGGATTTCAGCTGGTTCCGCCAGGGGCTGAACGACCCCATCGTCTGGGACGTGGCCGAGCTGGAGCCGGGGGCGCTGCTGGTCGGCACGCGCCGCGGCGTGCAGGTGCTGCGCGACGGCCGCTTCGTGGCCAGCGCCTGGGAGAAGCTGGTCGGCCGGGTGATCATCAACGACATCCGCGTCGTCTCGCCGCGCGAGGCGCTGGTGGCCTCGGAGATGTCGGGCGTCTACTGGCTCAAGGGCGACACCCTCACCCGCCTCACCCAGGGGCAGGGGCTGCTGCACAACGACGTCTGGTCGGTCCTGCGCGACGACGAGGGCGCGATCTGGATCAACACCACCCGCGCCCTGGAGCGCCACGGCGCCGACGGCTCCCTCTCCTACTTCAACACGGCCACCGGGCTGTTCGGCGACGAGGGCTGCATCCACGCCGCCTGCCAGGCCGGCAACGGCAACCTGTACTTCGGCATCGTCCCCGGCCTGGTCGAGCTGGCGCGCCCGCGCGGCGACGCCCCGCCGCCGCCGCTGCTGATCATCGGCGAGCCGTGGGTCAACGGCCGGCCGCGCGAGCTGGCGCCCGGCGCGCCGCTGCGCCACGACGAGAACACCATCGAGTTCCGCTTCGTCTGCCCGGTCACCAGCCGCGAGCGCCCGGTGCGCTACCGCACCCGCCTCTATCCCTTCGACGCCGACTGGTCCCCTCCCGGCAGCGAGCGCGCGGTGCGCTACACCAACCTGCCGCCGGGCACCTACACCTTCCAGGCGCTGGCCAACAGCGGCGGCGGCGAGAAGGGCTGGGTCGGCGCCGGCCAGCGCATCGTGTTCACCATCGCCCGCCCCTTCTGGCGGCGCTGGTGGTTCCATGCCCTTGAGCTCCTGCTCGGGCTGGGGATGCTGGCCCTGGTGGTGGGCGCGCGCGTGCGCGTGCTGCAGCGGCACAAGCGGCGCCTGGAGGCGCTGGTGCAGGCGCGCACCAACGAGATCGCCGAGAAGAACCGCGAGCTGGCCGAGCTCTCGATCACCGACCCGCTGACCGGCCTGAAGAACCGCCGCTTCGTCGGCGAGACCATCCGCGACGACATGAGCATCATCCAGCGCGAGATGCACAACGTCCGCCAGGGGCTGAAGCCCTTCGACGAGAAGGCGGCGGCCCTGGGCGTGTTCATGATCGACGTCGACCGCTTCAAGCGCGTCAACGACGTGTACGGCCATGAGGCCGGCGACGCGGTGATCGTCGAGATCGCCCGCCGGCTGGAGGCGATGATGCGCCAGTCCGACTGCGTGGCGCGCTGGGGCGGCGAGGAGTTCCTGGTCATCACCCGCCAGTCGCGGCGCGCCGACGCCTTCCCGCTCGCCGAGCGCATCCGCCAGACCATCGAGGGCGCGGCCTTCGCCCTGGCGCCCGAGCAGTCCATCCGCAAGAGCGTCAGCATCGGCTTCTGCCACTACCCGTTCCTGATCGCCGGCGAGGAGAAGCTGAGCTGGCACCAGGTGGTGGCCATGGCCGACAGCGCCCTGTACCTGGCCAAGCACAACGGCCGCAACCTGGTGGTCGGGGTGCAGCCCGGCCCCGTCCCCTTTGCCGGCCCGGGGCAGGAGCTGCTGGCCGACCTGGCCAGGGCCGTGAAGGCCGGCCACCTGGAGCTGGTCTGCCCCACGCGGCCGATCCGCATCCCCAGCCACCCATGACGAGGAACCTCCCATGTTCGGATCGATAGGCTTTCCCGAGCTGCTGCTCATCTTCATCGTCGTGCTGCTGGTCTTCGGCCCCAAGAAGCTGCCGGAGTTCGCCCGCCTGCTGGGCAAGGTCGTGCGCGAGTTCCGCCAGACGGTCGACCAGGCCAAGTCGGCCATCCAGGACGAGGTGTACAAGGAAGGGATGGCCGACTCGCTGAAGGACATCCGCCGCGACGTCCAGGAGGCGCTGAACATCACCGGCGAGATCCGCCGCGAGGTGAAGGACGCCCTCGACATCCCGGCGGCCGCCCGGGCCGAGTTCAAGGACGCCCTCGGCATCTACGGCGGCAAGGCCGACGAGCCGGGCGCGGAGAGGAAGGATGACGAAAAGAAAGGCTGACGAGATGTCGTTCTTCGAGCACCTGGGCGAGCTGCGCAAGCGCATCGCCTGGTCGCTGGCCTTCGTGTTCGCCTTCTTCCTGGCCTCCTGGTCGGTGGTCGGCCGGCTCTACCACTGGCTGTCGCTGCCGGTGCTGAAGTTCCTCCCGCCCGGGCCCGACGGCCGGGCCAAGCTGGCCTTCACCTCGCTGTCCGAGCCGTTCATGATGTACGTCAAGGTGGCCTTCATCTCCTCGCTCTTCGCCGCCTCGCCGTTCATCTTCCACCAGCTCTGGCTGTTCATCTCGCCGGCGCTGTTCCCCCGCGAGAAGCGCTGGGTGTTCCCCTTCGTACTGGCCACCACCCTGTTCTTCCTGCTGGGCGGGGCGTTCGGCTACTTCATCGTCTTCCCCCTGGCCTGCAAGTTCTTCCTGAACATCGGCCGCGACTTCACGGCCATCATCACCATCGAGGACTACTTCACGCTGGCCTTCCGCGTGCTGTTCGGCATCGCGGCCCTGTTCGAGCTGCCCGTGCTGGTGTTCCTGCTGGCCAAGCTGCGCATCGTCTCGGCCCGCTTCCTGGTGCGCTACCTCAAGTACGCCATCGTGGTCATCTTCATCATCGCCGCGGTCATCACCCCCACTCCCGACATGGTCACCCAGACCCTGTTCGCCGTCCCCATGATCCTGCTCTACCTGCTGAGCATCCTCATCGCCCGGGTGGTGAACCCGGGAGAAAAAGAAGAAAAGGGAAGAGAAAAGGCGGAATGAGGGAAGAGTGAGGGAAGAGAGAGAGTGGGAAAAGCCCTGGCAATTCTCTTTCCCACTCTGCTTTCCCTCTGCCTTTCCCTTTGTCTTCCCTCTCTCCCCCCTTTAATTGACGGCTGCCCGTTTTAATGGTATATTGGCCACCTGACGACCGTCCGGGGCCATGGTTTAATGGGAGAACGCGACCTTCGCAAGGTTGAGATGGCGGTTCGATTCCGCCTGGCTCCATATGAAACGCCTCGAGGTTCCATGTACCACGTGCCACGTACCAGGTTTAAAGGCCAATTTCCTGAAAAAACCAATGATCGTCAACGTGGAACTTGGTACCTGGCACGTGGAACCTGCAACAGAACAATCGCCTCTGTAATATCGTACAAGGTTTGCTAGAGCTATAGGAGGTTACTAGTGCAAAAAATCAAGGCAAGAAAGCTGCCGGGGATCTTCCTGCTGGCAGCCGCGACGGTCATGCTCCTGGCCGGCCCGCTGGCCGACGACGAGGGCATGTGGACCCTGGACAACCCGCCCCTGAAGCAGCTGAAGGAAAAATACGGCTTCGAGCCCACCGCGGCGTGGCTCGAGCAC
>DAHVOV010000226.1 GCA_027318645.1 Candidatus Aminicenantota bacterium | reverse complement strand
GTGAGCCGATAAAGCCCATCGAGGGTATAGTTCTCCGAAGGTGTGCCACCGCGGTGCGCCAGGACCTTGGTCAGGATATTGCCCGCGGCATCGAAGGTGTAGTTGAAGGCGGCCAGGTCGGTCCCGGCCCGGCTGCCAGCCAGGCGGTGGACCAGGCGGCCGAGGCCGTCGCCCGGGCCAAGGGCGCCCGCCCCGGGCTGGTCGTCCGCTTCACGCCCGAGGACGCGGTGCGCACGCCGCTGGCCGACGCCGCCGACGCTGCCGCCGCTGCCGTGGCCGCCGGCGCCGACGTGGTCAGCGTGGCCGACACCACCGGGCGCATGATCCCCGGCCGTGAAGGCGGCCTCTACGGCTGGTTGAGCCGCTTCCGCGACGCGCTGGCCCGGCGCGGCCGGCTGCCGCGCCTCGCCGTCCACTGCCACAACGACCGCGGCCTGGCGCTGGCCAATGCCCTGGACGGCCTGCGCGCCGGCGCCACCCTCGTCGACGCCTCGGTGCTCGGACTGGGCGAGCGGGCCGGCATCGTCGACCTGGCCGCGCTGCTGGCCGTCCTGAGCCAGGACTTCCCGGGCAGCGGCCGCTGGCGGCTGGAGCGGGTCGCCCCGCTCTACGACCTGGTCAGCCGCTATGCCGGGGTGGCGGTGCCGCCCCATTTCCCGGTCATGGGGCGCAACGCCTTCCGCCATTGCGCCGGGGTCCACAGCCAGGCGGCGCTGATCGACCCGGGGCACTACCGGAGCCTTGATCCCGCCCCCTTCGGCCTGGCGACGGGATTCACCCTCGACCACATGTCGGGCCGCGCCGCCCTGGACCACGCCCTGGAACGCATCGGCGCCAACGGCATCGACCGGGAGCTCCGGGCGCTGGTGCTGCGCCGGGTGAAGGAGGTCGGCCGCACGGGGCGCGGGGTGGGGGACGAGGAGCTGGGCTGGATCGTCGCCTACGAGCGGTCGCGGGCCGGGGCGGCCGCGCCGGCGGCGCGCAGCGCCTGAGCGGCCCGTCCTGGCCGGGGCTTGCAAACCACCGGGCGGCGTGCTATGAAATCGCTTCGCGGCGCTCCGGCCAGGGCGGGCGGAGCGCCGCGACGCGGGAGGCGGCATGGACTGGGAATGGGCACGGGAAACGAGTCCGATCCTGCTGGCGCTGCTGGCGACCCTCTTCACCTGGGGGGTCACCGCCCTCGGCGCCGCCATGGTTTTTTTGTTCAAGGAGCTGAACCGGCGGCTGCTGAACACCATGCTGGGCTTCGCCGCCGGGGTGATGGTCGCCGCCAGCTACTGGTCGCTGCTGGCGCCGGCCATCGAGATGGCTCGCCGGCACGGCGGCCCGGCCTGGCTCCCCGCGGTCGCGGGCTTTCTCGCAGGCGGCGCCTTCCTGCTGCTGATCGACCATCTCCTGCCCCACCTGCACATGGGGCTCGAGCGCGGCCGCGCCGAGGGGCTCAGGACCTCCTGGCAGCGCAGCACGCTCCTGGTGCTGGCCATCACCCTGCACAACATCCCCGAGGGGCTGGCCGTCGGCGTCGCCTTCGGCTCGCTGGCCGGGCAATGGACCCCCGGGGCGCTGGGCGGCGCCCTGGCGCTGGCCCTCGGCATCGGGCTGCAGAATTTCCCCGAGGGGGCGGCGGTGGCGGTGCCGCTGCGGCGCGAGGGCTTCTCGCGGCGCAAGGCCTTCACCTACGGCCAGCTCTCGGGCGTGGTCGAGCCCTTGGCCGGCGTGGCCGGCGCGGCGCTGGTGGTGCAGGCGCAACCGCTGCTGCCCTACGCCCTGGCCTTCGCCGCCGGCGCCATGATCTACGTGGTGGTCGAGGAGCTCATCCCCGAGGCGCAGCGCGGCGACGAGACCGACCTGTCGACCGTGGGCGCCATGCTCGGCTTCGCGCTCATGATGCTGCTGGACGTGGCCTTGGGCTGAAATCGGCGCACGGCGTACGGCAGCGGCAACGAGATGAGCAACAGTGACGAGTGACAAGTGACGAGTAAAGGCAACAGGTTGAACTTGTGGTTTTTCTCTTTGATTTTTCACTTATTGCTGTTGTTCAATCCGTGCTGTTCCTTGTCACTCGTCACTTGTCACTGAAGTTCGTCAAGTGGTTGGGGCTCCTCACGGCGGGCACTCGCCGCAGACCGAGCGGAACAGCTCCGTGCTGAGGTAGCGCTCGCCGCGGTCGGGAAGGATGACGACGATGGTGCGGCCGGGGCGCTGGCGGGCGACGCGCCCGGCGCCGGCCAGCGCGGCGCCGCTGGACATGCCGCAGAAGATCCCGGCGCCGGTCGCCAGGCGGCGGCAGGCGGCGAACGCCTCCTCGTCGCCGACGCGCACGATGCCCGCCGGCACCCCGGGGTCCCAGATGGGGGGCACCCGCGACTCGCGCAGGTTCTTCAGCCCCTGGATGCGGTGGCCGACGTTGGGCTCGATTGCGAAGACCTCGCCGCCGGGCTTGGCCGCGGCGAGGAAGCGGCCGAGGCCCACCAGCGTGCCGCCGGTGCCGATGCCGGCCACCACGACGTCCACCTCGCCGCGGGTCTGGCGCCAGATCTCGGGGCCGGTGGCCTCCAGGTGGGCGAGGACGTTGGCCCGGTTGGCGAACTGGTCGGGCATGAAGCGGGCGGCGGGATCGGCGGCGACGAGGGCCGCGGCCCGCTCGATGGCGCCGTCGGTCCCGGCCCCGGCGGGGGTCAGCTCCAGCTCGGCGCCGAAGGCGGCGATGATGGCCCGCCGCTCCAGCGAGGCGCAGGCGGGCATGACGATGCGCACGGGAAAGCCCATGGCGGCGCCGATCATGGCCAGGGCGATGCCGGTGTTGCCTGAGGTCGCCTCGACGATGGTCATGCCCGGCCGCAGCGCCCCCGAGCGCACGGCCTCGCGGACCATGCGCAGCGCCGGGCGGTCCTTGACCGATCCGCCGGGATTGCTTCCCTCGACCTTGGCCAGCACGCGGGTGCGCGGCGGCAGCGCCAGCAGGCCGCTGACGTCGACCAGCGGGGTATTTCCGATCGCGGACAGGATATCGCTCATGCGTCCTCCTTGTGCATGGGGGTCTTCCGGGATGGGAAGGAAGGGAAGGGGGTGTGGACGTTTAGCGGGCGGCGGGCTGCCCGCAACAGGAACAGCGCAGGCCGCGCCCGTCAGCGGGCAAGAGGAGCGGAAAGCGGCTGGACCGTTGCGTCATGGCCCGATCATACCATGGACGGGCCTCGCGAGCAAACGGGAAATGACGGACTCATAAGGAAAAAGTAAAAAGGAAAAAGGAAAAAGTTAAGAAAATGACCGACCGATCGCCGTTCCAATCTCTGCTCACGAATGATCAATCACCAGAATTAGCTCGTCCCTTGCGGTTACTTGTCACTCGTCACTTGTCACGATGGCTCGTCCCATGCAGGTACTTGTCGCGGCACTCGCTCGAGCAGAAATAGACGGTCTCCTTTCCCGCGGCCATGGCCAGCGCCTGGCTGAGCGGCACCCAGGTGCCGCAGACCGGGTCCTGGACCATTTCCTCGACCGGGCCGGGAGCGGGCGGCCGGGCCTCTGGGCGGTCGCGGCGCAACGGGGCGGCGCCGCGGCGCAGCCAGCGGTACAGGACATAGACGACCGCCGCCAGGACGAGGAGCTGGAACATCAGAGCAGGCGCAGGCCCGGCTTCTCGGCGGCGGCGAGCAGCTTGCCGTTCTCGATCAGCTCGGCGACGTGGCGGATGGGGACGTCCATCCGCGCGTCCTCGCGCAGGAAGGGCACCCGGCGGCGGATGAGCGACTTGACGCCCTCCAGGGGCGGCGAGCTCTTCAGCTCGTAGAAGTCGAGCGCCTGGGCGGCGGCCATCAGCTCGATGGCCAGGATGTGGCGCAGGTTGCCGATGACCTCGCGCGCCTTGCGGGCGCCGATGGTGCCCATGCTGACGTGGTCCTCCTGGTTAGCCGAGGTGGGGATGTTGTCCACCGACGCCGGGTGGGCCAGCGACTTGTTCTCCGAGGCCAGGGCGGTGGCGGTGACGTGGGCGATCATGAACCCCGAGTTCAGGCCGTTGTCGGCGACCAGGAAATTGGGCAGCCCCATGTTGGAGGCGGGGTTGATCAAGCGGTCGATGCGCCGCTCGGAGATGTTGCCCAGCTCGGCCATGACGATGGACAGGAAGTCCATGGCGAAGGCCACCGGCTCGCCGTGGAAGTTGCCGCCCGAGAGGATAGCCTTGCGGCCGGGGAAGATCAGCGGGTTCTCGGTGGCCGAGTTCACCTCGATCTCCAGCACGCGGCGCACGTGCTTCAGCGTGTCGCGCACGGCGCCGTGCACCTGGGGGATGCAGCGCAGCGAATAGGCGTCCTGCACCTTCTTGCGCCCCTGGTGCGAGGCCCAGAGCGGCGAGCCCTGGGTCAGGCGCTGCAGGTTGCGGGCGCTCTCCAGCTGTCCCGGGTGGCGGCGCACCTCCTGAATCTCATCGCGGAATGGCGAGGGGTTGCCCAGCTGGGCCTCGAAGGTCATGGCCCCGGCGATGTCGGCGGCCTTGGCCAGGCCCTCGGCGGCCAGCAGGTTGAAGATGCCGATGGCGGTCATCACCTGGGTGCCGTTGATGAGCGCCAGCCCCTCCTTTTCCAGGAGGGTGAGCGGCTTGAGGCCGGCCCGGCGCAGCGCCGCGGCCGCGCTCATGGCCCGGCCGCGGACCAGGACCTCGCCCTCGCCGATGAGGGCCAGGGCCAGGTGCGAGAGGGGGGCCAGGTCGCCAGAGGCGCCCACCGACCCCTTGGCGGGGATGCGCGGCACGATGCCCTTGTTCAGCAGGTCGAGCAGCAGCTGCACCACCTCGACGCGGACGCCGCTGTAGCCCTTGGCCAGGACGTTGGCGCGCAGCAGCATGACGCCGCGGCTGACGTCCTCCGGCAGCCAGTCGCCCACGCCGGCGGTGTGGCTGCGGATCAGGTTGCGCTGCAGGCGCTTGAGGTCCTTGCGCTCGATGCGGCGCTGGGCCAGGGCGCCGAAGCCGGTATTGATGCCGTAGTGGGAGCGGTCGTCGTGGAGGAACCCCTCCAGGACGCGGCGGCAGCGGCGCACCTTGTCGCGCGCCGCGCCCGAGAGCTCGACGCGCCGGCCCAGGCGGGCGATGCGGTCGAAATCCTCCAGGGTCAGGGAATCGCCGTCGATGGGGATGGCCATGGCTGACGGGTCCGCCGCCGTCAGAGCGAGCTTTTCTGCGAGCCCAGGAGCTCGAGGGAGATGACGTGCTTCTGGATCTCGTTGGTGCCCTCGTAGATCTGCAGCAGCTTGGCGTCGCGCATCATCTTTTCCACCGGGTATTCCTTCATGTAGCCGTAGCCGCCGAACATCTGCACGGCGTCGACGGTGACCTGCATGGCCACGTCGGTGGCCATGACCTTGGCCATGGCCGACTCCTTGGAGGCCTTCAGGCCGTTGTCCAGCATCCAGGCCGAGCGCTGGACCATGAGCCGGGCGGCGTCGATGGCCGTGGCCATCTCGGCCAGCTTGAAGGCGTTGTGCTGGAAGGAGGCGATGGGCTTGCCGAACTGCACGCGGGACTGGGAGTACTTCAGCGCCTCCTCGAAGGCGGCGCGGGCCACGCCCACGCCGCCGGCGCCAACGGCCGGCCGGGCGTAGTCCAGCGTCTTCAGGGCGATGATGAAGCCCATGCCCTCGCGCTTGAGGACGTTGGCCGCCGGCACCTTCACCTCGTCGAAGTAGATCTCGGCGGTGTTGGAGGCGCGGTGGCCCATCTTGTTCTCGTGCTTGCCGATGGTGACGCCCGGGGTGTCCATGGGGACGATGAAGGCGGTCAGGCCGCGGGCGCCGCGGCTCTTGTCCGTGGAGGCGAAGATGACGCCCAGCTGCGAGACGCCGGCGTTGGTGATGAAGGTCTTCGAGCCGTTGATCACGTAGTGGTCGCCCTTCTTCACCGCCGTGGTCTGGATGGCCGAGTTGTCCGACCCGGCCTCCTTCTCGGTGAGCCCGAAGCAGGCGAAGGACATCGTCTCGGTCAGCGGCGCCAGGTACTTCTTCTTCTGCTCGTCGCTGCCGAAGAGGACGATGGGCGTGGTGGCCAGGGTGTTGGCCATGATCGAGGTGTACATGCCGGCGCAGCCCCAGGCCAGTTCCTCGCAGACGATGGTGTTGATCAGCGTCGAGAAGCCGGCGCCGCCGTACTCGCCGGGGATGCCCGAGGTGAGGAATCCCGCCGCGAAGGCCTTCTGCATGATCTCCATGGGGAACTCGTTCTTCTCGTCGTACTCATGGGCCTTGGGGCGCATCTCCTTCTCGGCGAATTTATGCGTTTCCTCCTTGAAGGCCAGGTGTTCCTCGTTCAGGGAAAAATCCATTTTGCCGCTCCTTTTTGGGTCAGATTTTGATGGTCTTCATCTCGTTCAGCACTTCCATGGCGCTCTGGAAGCGCTGCTCGCGCTTCTTCTCCATGCACTTCTCGATGATATAGCAGAGTTTCTCGGGGACGTCGTTGCGGAACTTCTTGATGGGCGGCACCGGGTCGAAGAGGTGCTGGTAGAAGATGTTCTCGCCCTTGAAGGGGACGTGGCCGGTGGTCAGGTGGAACAGGGTGGCGCCCGAGGAGTAGATGTCGGTGCGGTGGTCGACGGGGATGCCCTGGATCTGCTCGGGCGACATGTAGTAGGGGGTGCCGGTGATGACGCCGCTCTCGCCCTTCTTCTGGTCGCCGAGGATCACCGCCAGGCCGAAGTCCATGATCTTGATCTCCTTCTGCTTGGTGATCATGATGTTGTGCGGCTTGATATCGCGGTGGATGATCCCCTTGCGGTGGGAGTAGTCGAGGGCCTTGAAGAGCTTGATGGCGATGAAGACGACCTGCGAGGGCGAGAAGACCTTCTTGCGGCGGATGAGGTTCATGAAGTTGTCGCCCTCGATGAACTCCATGGAGATGAAGTAGTCGTCCTTGATCTGGCCGACGTCGTAGACGGTGACGATGTTGGCCTGGGTGAGCGAGGCGGTGGAGCGCGCCTCGGAGAAGAAGCGCTCCAGGTTGCGCTTGTCGGCCACCAGCGTCTTGTTCAGGATCTTCAGGGCCACGATGCGCTTGAGCACCGTGTCCTCGGCCTTGAACACCACGCCCATGCCGCCCTCGCCGATCTTCTCGACGATGCGGTAGCGCTCGCTGGAGTCCTCGCTGATCAGCTCCATCTCCTTGTATTTCTGGATCAGGCTCTCCACGTCCTTGATCTTCTGGTGCACGTCGCGGAAGGAGTAGTCCTCGGTCAGGATCATCTGGTAGATCTCGAAGGCCTTCTTGAAGTTGCCGGCGTTCTCGTAGGCCTGGCCCAGGACGTAGAACCACTCGATGTTCGACTTGTCGATGGGGTTGTCGCCGAGTAGCTTCTCGATCTTCTCGATGACCAGCTGCGGCTTGCGGTTCTTGAGGAAGATATTGGCCATGTGGGTGATGGCGGTGTTGAAGTCGGGCGAGTCGATGGGGACGAGCTGGAAGTTGGCCAGGGCGCGGCGGTCGTCGTCGACCTTGATGAACGAGGCGCCGGCCTTGAAGTATTCCTGGGCGTTCTCGTAGAGCTCGCCGGCCTTCTGGAACTTGCCGTACTTCAGCGAAATGTTGGCCGCCATCTTCCACTCGCGGCCCATCTCGAACATCTTGGCGGCTTCCTCCTCGTTGCCGTCCTTGAGGTAGTTCTCGGCGGCGCCGAGGAAGTTCTGGTTCATGAAGTAGCAGTGGGCGGCCTTGGCGAACTTCTTGTCCCACTCGAACAGCTCGGCGGCGCGGGTGTAGTCCTCGCCCTTGAGGAACCACTCGGCGGCCTCCAGCGTGCTGCCCTTGGCGAAGGCGTGCTCGCCGCGCAGCAGGTAGGCGATCTTGGGCTGGTCCAGCTTCTCGTACATCTCGGCGGCCTTGAGCGGCAGCTGGGCGCGCTCGTAGTTCTTGGCGGCGTCGGAGATGCGGTTCATCTTCACGGCCACGTCGGCGGCCTTCTCGAACTTGCCGTACTTGATCAGCAGCTCGTAGGCCTTCTCCAGCTCGTTCAGCTGGGTGTAGAGGTCGACGGCCTTGATCAGCTCCTGCTCCAGCTGCTTGGAGCCCTGGTAGCCGATGGCCGTGTCGAAGCTGGTGACGAACCACTTCTCGAAATTGGCGGCCGCCTTCTTGATGTTGCCGCCCTTCTCGTAGATGTAGGCCGCCTTCTTGTAGAAGCCCTTCTTCTCGTAGATCTGGGCGGCCTTGTCGTAGCGCTCGTAGTTGTAGTACAGCTCGGCGGCCTCCTGGAAGCGGTTGCTGTTCTCCAGCACCGTGCCGGCGGCCTCGACGTTCTTGCGCTTGAGCAGCAGCTTGACCAGGTTGTCGCTGTTGCCGCTCTTCTTGTAGGCCTCGATGGCCTCGCTCTCCTTGCCCAGCTTCTCCAGGAGCTCGCCCATCACGTCGTATTCCTGGCCCTCCTCGTAGACCTGCAGCGCCTTGCGGTACTCGCCGATCTCCTCGTAGACCTTTCCCGACTTGAGGAACTGGTGCAGCTTGCGCAGGCGCCGGGCGTCGCGGTCCATGTAGGCGTTCTTGGCCAGCAGGTAGAAGAAGGCCTCGAAGAAGGAGCGGTTCTGGAACGCCGAGATCTTGGCCGTCCTCAGGATCTGGTAGACGATCTTGAGGATCAGGAGCAGGATGGCCATGATGAAGGCCAGCTTCACCAGAGGATTACTCAGCAGTTCTTCCATGGTGGGATAGGAAAAAGTATAGCAAAACGGGGCTGAAAAAGCAATTTCAAATTGACATCGGCCTTGGTTCTTCCTATAATGAAACGGGTTCGAGGGCGAACCGCGGAGCGCGACATGGAACCATTATTCGGCCAGTATCCCCGGCTGGGGGCGTTCCTGGGGGCGTTCCTGCCCGAATCCAGGCCGGAGCGGCGCGAGTTCAACTGCGAGAACGCCGACCGCCTGATCGCCGGCCTGCTCCTCGTCCTGGACGCCCTGTTCAAGGCGGAGAACCTGGCGCGGCGCAAGAACCTGCGCCTGGCGCCGGGCCGGACCTACTTCCCCGACTCCCTGCCGCTGCTGCTGGACAACCTGGTCGCCTACCTGCAGGAGTTCAACACCCAGGTCCTGGGCGTGAGCAAGACCGAGCGCCAAACGCTGGTCTTCATCCTGGAGAACATCGGCGAGTACCTGCGCAACGGCCAGAAGCTGGAGGAGAAGGACCGGCGCGCCCTGTTCGCCGACTACCGCTTCTGGATCGAGAACCTGTTCAAGCTCTGCGAGCAGAAGGTCGGCGGCGCCGTCGCCGCCAGCAAGCGCGTATCGCCCAAGAACCTGTTCGGGCCGCAGGAGGCGCTGCACGACGAGCTCATCTACGGCAACGCCGCCGTGAACTTCAGCCTCTTTCCCTTCGCCGTCGTCCAGGAGGGCGGCGTCCTGTTCCTGGCGCGGCTGGATGCCGACGGGGCGCTCTACCGCGGCCCGGCCGGCGGCGACGGCGTGCGCCTGGCGCTGGACGGCCTGTGGCCGAAGGTGGCCGAGTTCCTGCTGGCCAATTTCTGTTTCACCGAGCTGGAGCGGGTCGAGCACCTGCTGCCCGCCGGCGAGGAGGGGGTGCTGGGCAAGTGGCGGCAGGTGGAGGCGGCGCAGCGCGAGCAGCAGCTGCAGCGCTTCGCCGAGAGCCAGCAGCTTCTCGACGAGCTGGCCTTCGAGGACCTCAACATGCCCTTAGCCTACCTGCTGCAGGTGCGCAACCTGGCCGAGCTGGGGCGCGGCCCGGAAATGAAGCGCCTGCTGCAGAAGTTCCTGCTCTTCTATCCCTTCTACGCCGCCGGCCACGAGTGGATGGGCGACGTCTATGCCCGCGAGGACAACCCCGAGCTGGCGCTGAACTTCTACGAGAAGGCGCTGCTGATCGCCCAGAGCCGGGGGCTGGGGGAGAAGATCAAGAAGGCCCGCGACCTGCTGGACAAGGGGCGCGGCAAGCCCGAGGCGCAGAAGAACGACGCCTTCTTCGACATCACCGACACCGTCATCCAGAACGAGCAGCGCATCATCGGCCGGCACAAGGAGCTGCGGCAGATGATCGAGATCCTCATCTCCGGCTCCAAGCGCAACCTGCTGCTGATCGGCGAGCGCGGCGTGGGCAAGACGGCGCTGGTGCGCCTGCTGGCGCAGAAGATCATCTTCGGCGAGGTGCCGCCGGCGCTGCGGGAGAAGCGCATCAAGGAGATCAACTTCGTCGCCCTGCTCACCGGCTCCAAGTACCGCGGCCAGTTCGAGGAGAAGGTGCTGAAACTGCTGCAGGAGTTCCGCACCCAGAACGCCATCCTGGTGCTGGAGGACATGCACCTGATGATGTCCACCGGGGCGGCGCGCGGCACGTCGCTGGACCTGGTCAACATCCTCAAGAACTTCCTGCGCGACAACTCCATCCAGGTCATCGCCACCACCGACTACGAGGAGTACAAGAACACCATCGAGAAGGACAACTCGCTGCTCGGCCATTTCCAGAAGATCGTGGTCAACGAGCTGTCGCCGGAGGGGACGCGGCGGGTGCTGAAGGACATCGTCGCCCAGGGGATCGCCGCCGACAGCCTGCACGTCTCCAACCCGATCATCGAGGACATCGTCGAGAGCGCCAAGCGCGACATCCGCGACCGCAAGCTCCCCGACTCGGCCATCATGCTGCTCGAGCGCTGCATCGCCAAGGTGAAGCTGAAGAACATCGCCGCCGGCGCCCCGCTGGCCGTCGAGGAGGCCGACGTGCTCGAGGTGCTGGCCGACATCGGCAACCTGCCGGAGACAACGGTCTCCATCTCGCTGAAGTCCCGGCTGGCCTCGCTGCGCGAGAACCTGCTCAAGCGCATCGTCGGCCAGGACGAGGCGGTGGCCAAGATGGTCTCCTCGGTCATCGCCTCCAAGCTGGGCTACGACGTCAAGAAGAACCGCCCCGACGGCGTCTTCATGTTCATCGGGCCCACCGGCGTGGGCAAGACCGAGACGGCCATCGCCCTGAGCGATGCGCTCTACGGCAGCCAGGACTACCTGATCCGCATCGACATGTCCGAGTACATGGAGAAGTTCACCTACTCGCGCTTCGTCGGGGCGGCGCCGGGATACGTGGGCTACTACGACGCCAACCAGCTCACCGACAAGGTGCGCCTCAACCCCTACTCGGTCATCCTACTCGACGAGATCGAGAAGGCCGACGCCCAGCTGCTGAACATCTTCCTGCAGGTCTTTGACGCCGGCCGGCTGACCGACGCCCGCGGCAACGTCATCGACTTCTCCAAGACCACCATCGTCATGACCTCCAACATCGGCACGGCGCTGTTCGCCAAGGCCAACCTGGGATACAAGAGCAGCCCGGAGGGGACGCAGGTGTCGCGGGCCACGCTGATCAAGGCGCTGAAGAAGTACTTCTCCCCCGAGTTCCTCAACCGCATCGACGAGATCATCGTCTTCCACCACCTGCGCGGCGCCGACATCCGCTCGCTCATCGACATCCGCCTGCACGAGGTGCGCCGCGACCTGGAGAAGCAGGGCAAGGAGCTGGTCGTGGGCGAGGACGTGCTGGCGCACATTGCCGCCCGCGGCTATTCGCTGGAGTACGGGGCGCGCAACCTAAACCGCGTGCTGAAGAAGGAGCTGCTGGAGAAGATCGCCCACCTGTCGCTGGAGAAGGAGTGGGCCGAGGCGCGCTACCTGGTCTGCCGCCTGCGCCACGACGAGGTCGAGGTGAGCGCCGAGCCGGCCGCGGCCGCTGTCGCCGCCGAGCGGCTGCTGGCCGGAGCCCGGGAAGAATAGCACAGGGAAGAGAAAGGGAATACAAAGGGAAGAGTAAGGGAAGCGAGAGTGAGAAAAAATCCCGTCAAGGTCTTTTTCCCACGTTGCTTTCTTTCTGACTTCGCTTGAGGTCTTTGGAAACTCAGAGAAGATAAAGGGTAGAGCGAGGTACGCGGAAGCGGGATGAAGCTCGGTCAGAACCTCTTTCCCACTCTGTCTTCTCTCTGCCTTTCCCTCTGGCTTCCCTTTCTCTTCCCTGTAGGTCGGCTTGGCCTGGACCTGGCTGCCGCCGGCGCTCAACGCCCCAGCGAAAGGAAGCGGTAGTATTCGGGCGGCGCCTCGCGGATGGCGATGCCGATGTTGTTGGCCGAGTGGCTGGTGGGAACGCGCCCGATCCAACGAATGTCCCCCTTCAGGGTGATGACCTGGCCGTCGATCTGCAGCTTGATGTCGACGTTCTGGTCGCGCGGCGGGCGGTTCATGGAGATCTGGATGCCGCTCGCCGACATGTCGACGATGATCGCCGGCTTGTCTTCCAGGCTGGAGAGGATCCTCCGCTTCACGCGCATCTCCCTTC
>DAHVOV010000223.1 GCA_027318645.1 Candidatus Aminicenantota bacterium | reverse complement strand
GCCGCCGCCCACCGCCTGGCCGCCCATATTCACGGCGCCGAGCTGGCGGTGTTCGAGGGCTGCGGCCACGCGCCCTTCGCCGGCGAGCCCCGGCGCTTCGCGAAGCGGCTGGCCGTCTTCGCCGGGGGAGCGGATGAACTCGGCGAAGCGCCGGGCCAGGGCGGTATGCAGCCAGGGGAACTTGGCGGGCGAGACGACGATCACCTAGTAGGGGTTGAACAGGGCCGGGTCGCCTTCGGAGACGACGGCCAGGCCATCGGCCTCCCGGGCGTGGGCCAGCCAGGTGGCGCGGTCGACAAGGCAGTAGGCGCCCTTCTCGGCGGCGATGCGCAGCGTCGCCTCCATGCCCGTGCCGCTCTCCAGGTACCAGGCGCCGCGGGGCGCGACGCCCGCCGCCCGCCACAGCTTCAGCTCCTTCTTGTGCGTCCCCGAGTCGTCGCCGCGCGAGGCGAACGCCGCGCCGGCGGCGGCGATGCGGCGGAAGGCCTCGGCGGCGGCCGGGCCGCGGGCCCGGGCCGGGTCGGCGGCCGGGCCAACCAGGACGAAGTCGTTGTGCATCACGTCGAGGCGCTCCAGCCCGAAGCCCTCGGCGATGAACGTCTCCTCGGCCTCGCGGTCGTGGACCAGCAGCACGTCGGCGTTGCCGTCGCGGGCCAGGCGCATGGCCTGGCCGGTGCCCACGGCGACCACCTTGACCGTGCAGCCGTTCTGCCTTTCGAAGGGCGGGATCAGGGCGTCGAACAGCCCCGAGTCGAGCGTGGAGGTGGTCGACGCCAGGGTCAGGGTCTCGGCGCCCGCCAGCGGCAGCGCCAGGGCCGCGGCCAGCGCCGCGGCGGTCCAGGCGGCGATCGTCTTGTTCATGTCGTCCCCTTGCGGCGGCTGCGGCGCGAGCTCAGCGGATGCGCACGCGCTCGCCGCCCTTGTTCTCGATCACCTGGCCGATCAGGAAATGCTCCTCGCCGGCCTGCTGCAGCGCCGCCTCGACGCGGCTCAGCTTGCGCGGGTCGATGATCAGCACCATGCCGATGCCCATGTTGAACACGCGGTAGCGCTCGGCCTCGGAGACGCTGCCGGCCTGGACCAGGAAGGAGAACAGCGGCGGCACCGGCCAGGTCTTCTCGATGACCACCGCGGCGTCGTCGGGCAGCACGCGCGGCACGTTCTCCAGCAGCCCGCCGCCGGTGATGTGCGCCATGCCCTTGAGCAGCCGCTCCGCGAGCAGCGGCGCGACCGGCTTCAGGTAGGAGCGGTGGACGCGCAGCAGTTCCTCGCCGATGGGCCGCTCCAGGCCGCTCACCCGGCTGGCCGGCTTCAGGCCGAGGTCCTCGAAGACGATGCGCCGCGCCAGGGAGTAGCCGTTGGTGTGCAGCCCCGTCGACGGCAGGCCGATGAGCAGGTCGCCCTTGCGGACGGCCTTGCCGTCGACCACGTCGGCCTTGCCCACCAGGCCGACGATGAAGCCGGCGATGTCGTACTCGCCCTCCTGGTAGAAGCCGGGCATCTCGGCCGTCTCGCCGCCCAGCAGCACCATCTGGTTGTCCAGGCAGCCGTCGAGCACGCCGGAGACCACCTCGCCCACCGTCGCCGGGTCGACGCGGCCGGAGGCCAGGTAGTCGAGGAAGAACAGCGGCCGGGCGCCGTAGACGAGGATGTCGTTGACGCAGTGGTTGACCAGGTCGCGGCCGACGGTGTTGTGCACGTTCATCATGAAGGCGACCTTGAGCTTGGTGCCGACGCCGTCGGCCGAGGAGACCAGGATGGGGTTCCGCGGCCCGCCCTTCAGGGGGAAGAAGCCGCCGAACTTGCCGATCTCCTGCACGCCCAGCTTCTTGACCATCGACTTGATGCGCTCGACGGCCTGGTTGCCGCGGTCGATGCTGACCCCGGCCTTCTCATAGGCGCTCCTGGGCATGGATTCCCCTCCTGGCTGCTGGCGGCAGGGGTGATTCTACCACATTCGCGGTCCGGCCGCCAAGCCGCGGCAGGCTGCCGCTTGCGCGCGCGCCGGCGAAGCATTACAATGCGCCCTGGCGGGCGGTTTCCCGCCGCTTCAGGGAGGCAGCGTGAAGAGAGCATCGTTCACCATCCTGGTCCTGGCCCTGGTCGGGCATGGCGTGCTGGCCGGCGAGGCGGCGTCCGGCGGCGCCCGGGCCGCGTTCCGCCGCGAGAACATCGCGGTGCACCGGCTGGACAACGGCCTGAAGGTCCTGCTCTTCGAGGACCACGACATCCCCAACATCGCCTACTACACGTTCTTCCGCGTGGGCTCGCGCAACGAGCGCCCGGGGCTGACCGGCGTGTCGCACTTCATCGAGCACATGATGTTCAACGGCAGCGCCGCCTTCGGGCCCGGCGAGTTCGACCGCGTCATGGAGTTCAACGGCGGCGCCAACAACGCCTACACCGGCGACGACTTCACGGCCTACACCGACTGGTTCCCCAAGGCGGCCCTGGAGGAGATGATGAAGCTGGAGGCCGACCGCATGCGCGGGCTGCTGTTCGACCCCGCGGTGCTGGAGTCGGAGCGCGGCGTCATCGCCTCCGAGCGCCGCCTGGGGGTGGAGAACGACAACGACAACCTGCTGGACGAGGTCGTGCGCGCCACGGCCATCATGGCCCACCCCTACCACTGGGGGGTCATCGGCTGGATGAGCGACATCCTGGGCTGGCGGCGCGACGAGATCAGCGCCTACTTCCGGACCTATTACGCCCCCAGCAACGCCGTGCTGGTCGTCGTCGGCGACTTCGCGAGCGAGCCGCTGCTAGCGCTGGTGCGCAAGCACTACGCCGGCATCCCCGCCGGCCCGCCGCCGCCGCCGGTGACGACCGCCGAGCCGCCGCAGACCGGGCCGCGGCGGGTGCAGCTGCGCAAGGCCGCCCAGATCCCCTCCTTCCTGGCCGTCTACCACGTCCCGGGGGCCAACGACGCCGACTTCCCGGCCCTCAGCCTGCTGGAGACCATCCTGCTGCGCGGCGAGAGCAGCCGGCTGTACCGCCGGCTGGTCAGCGACGACCAGCTGGCCATCAGCGTCTCCGGCGGCGTGAACGAGACCATCGACCCGTTCCTGTTCTATGTCCAGGCCAAGCCCCGCCCCGGCGCCGACCTGGAGAAGCTGGAGGCGGCCGTCGCCGAGGAGATCGCCCGCGTGCGCGACGGCGGCGTCACCCCGCTGGAGCTGCAGAAGGCCCTCAACGCCGCGCGCATGCGCTTCTACACCCCGCTGCAGACCATCGCCGGCAAGGCCAACATGCTCGGCCAGGCCGAGATGGTGTACGGCGGCTTCGAGAAGCTGTTCGCCCTCATGGACCGCTTCGCCGCCGTCACCCCGGCCCAGGTGCGCGAGGCCTGCCGGAAATACCTGGTTCCCGACAACATGACCGTGGGGACGCTGGTCCCCGCCGGAGGTGGCCAATGAAGCGCCGCGCCCTCACCGCCCTGTCCATCCTGCTGCTCGCGTCCGCGCCGGCGGCGGCCGGCAGCCTGCCGCCGCCGCAGAGCTTCGTCCTGGTCAACGGCATCACCGTCCTGCTGCACACGGACAACGAGCTGCCGCTGGTCAGCTTCCGCCTGCTGCTGCCGGGCGCGGGGACGGCCAGCGAGAAGGCCGACGGCCTGGCCGACCTCGCCGCCGCGATGCTGCTGAAGGGCACCTCGACGCGCAGCGCCGCCCAGGTCGCCGAGGAGCTGGACCGCCTGGGCGTCAGCCTGCGCTGCACGGCGCAGGAGGAGTACGCCGAGATGAGCGGCGGCTCGCTGAGCGAGAACTTCCCCGCCCTGCTGGCCCTGGCCGCCGACTGCCTCACCGCCCCCGCCTTCGCCGCCGACGAGTTCGCCAAGGAGAAGCAGCGGCGCATCGACGCCATCCGCCAGGTCCAGGACGAGCCGTCGCAGGCGGTGCGCCAGTATTTCCGCAAGGTCTATTTCGCCGGCCATCCGCTGGGCAGCCTGAAGGGCGGCAGCGAGTCCTCCCTGCAGGCGCTGGGCGTCGAGGACGCGCGGGCCTTCTTCCGCCGGCACTGGCTGCCGGCGGCCGCGGCCAGGCCTGTGCTGGTCGTCTGCGGCAAGGCCGACGCCGCCGGCCTGAAGCGGCTGCTGGCCTCCACCCTGGGCCGCTGGTCCCGCCCGGCCGGGGAGGAAGCCGTTGCCGCCGCCGCCATGCCCCCCCTGCCCGCGGTCAAGGGCCGCACCTGCGTGCTGATCGACAAGCCCGACGCCACCCAGGCCTACTTCATGCTCGGCGTCCCCGGGCTTCCCTTCGGCGACCCGGCCAGCCCCGAGGCCGAGGTGATGAACACCCTGTTCGGCGGCCGCTTCACCTCGTGGCTGAACAGCGAGCTGCGCATCAAGCGCGGCCTGACCTACGGCGCGCGCAGCATCCTGCAGTCATGGCGGCCGGGGGGCGTCTTCACCGTCACCTCCTACACCAAGAACGACCGGATCGGCGAGATGCTGGCCATCACCTTCGAGCTGCTGGCCAAGGCGCGCCAGGAGGGGTTCAGCGCCGTCGAGGTCGAGAGCGCCCGCCATTACATCCTGGGGCAGTTCCCGCCCAGCCTGGAGAGCCTGGCCAGCAAGACCCGCGCCTATTCCGAGCTGTTCTTCTACGGCAAGGGGTTCGACTATTACGACGGCCTCATGTCCCGGGTGGAGCAAGCCGACGCCGCCGGCGTGCGCCGCGCCGCCGCCGCCCTGCTGCCGGAGCAGGATTACGTCCTGGTGGTGGTCGGCAAGGCCGACGACATCCGCAAGCAGCTGGAGCCGTTCGGGCCGTTCAGCGAGAGGAAGATCCGCGCCGGTGAGTTCTGAGCCGGCGGTTTTCCCGCCGCGGCCGTTCGCCCGCGCCGGGCGGCGGCTGCTCCTGGCCGTGCGCTGCGGCCTTTTCCGGCCGCGCTGCCGCATCTGCGGCCGCGACCTGGTCGCGGAGGACGAGACGGTCCTCTGCCGCGACTGCCTGGCGGGCATCGCCCCCGCCGCCGACGACCGCTGCTTCGTCTGCGGCCGCTTCCTGAGCGCCGGCCAGGCCGTCTGCGGCCCCTGCCTGCTGTCGCCGCCCCCCTTCGAGCGCCACCGCTCCTACGCCGCCTACGAGGGGACGCTGCGCCAGGCCATCATCCTGTACAAGTTCGGGGAGGTGGAGCCGCTGAAGCACATCCTGGCCGGGCTGTACCAGGAGACGCTGGCGCGCGAGCTGCCCGGCGCCTACGACGCCGTGGTGCCGGTCCCGGCCGACCGCCGGCGGCGCCACGGCTTCCAGCCGGTGCAGGCCTGCGGCAGGGTGCTGGCCCGCCGCCTCGGCATCCCGCTGCGCGACGGCCTGCTCGTGAAGAAGCGCAGCACTCCCCCGCAGGTCGGCCTGACCCGCGCCCAGCGGCGGGTCAACCTCGAGGGCGCCTTCGCCCTGGCCCCCGGGGCCCGGGCCGGCGGGCTGCGCCTCCTGCTCCTCGACGACGTCACCACCACCGGCGCCACCCTGCGCCGCTGCGCGGCCGCCCTGCGCCGCGGCGGGGCGCGGGTAACGGCGCTCACCCTGGCGCAGACCCGGCTATAGGTTGACATTCTTTTTTTTCCTCTTATCATATGGGGCCATCAGGAGGAAAACGAGCATGAGAACCATCCACAAGGCGACCGCTTGGTTCGTGATCCTGGCCTTCGTGACGCTGCTGCAGGTATCGGCGCTGCCGCTGCGCGCCAAGCCGGCGCCCGCCGCGGCGGAGACATCCATGAGCTCCCCCGAGCAGGGCCCCGGCGTCATCGAGGAGGAGGGCGCCCCGCCCGCCGGCGCCAAGAAAAAGAGCATCGTGCCGCTGGTGCTGATCGGCGTCGGCATCGCCGCCGTCGCCGTCCTGGCGCTGGTGGTCCTCAAGACCAGCTACGACATCACCGGCTCCTGGACCTTCACCATGACCGCGACCTCGAGCGGCGCCAACAACCCCACCTGGAACCCGGTCACGTTCACCGGCGACAAGAAGAGCGGCGCCTTCCAGGTGCAGGGCTTCTTCGACGGGATGGGCACGTACACGGTCGACGGCAAGAACGTCACGATGAAGTCCACGTATTACGCCGACTGGACCTGGACCGGCAAGTTCACCGGCAAGGACGCCATGTCCGGGAGCTCCACCTGGCACGACGGCGCCGACACCCTGACCTGGAACTGGACCGCCAGCCGCAACGCCAGCAGCGCCGCCCAGCCGCCGTCGGTCGCGTCAGGGCCCGCCGACTCCATCCGGAAGCAGCTGCTGGGGCGCTAGGCCCAGGCAGACGATCGCCGTGTCCGCCGAGACCCGGTGATTCCCCGCCCGCCCGGCGGCGACGGCGCGCGCCGGGCGGATTGACTTTTTCGCGCCGTTGCTCCATATTGGGCAGCCTAAGGAGGACATGCCTCAATGAAGAACCATAGAAAAACGCTCTCCCTGTTCCTCATGCTCGCCTACGCCTTCCTGCTGCAGGCCGCCGTCAAGCCGCTGCGCGCCGAGCGGGCGCCGGAGCCCACGCCCGCCCCCGCCTCGCTGAGCGCCCCCGAGCAGGGGCCCAGCGTCGTCGAGGAGGAGGGCGGCGGCGCCCCCCTGGCCAGGAAGCGGAGCATCGTGCCCATCCTCATCGGCGTGGCGGCCGCCGGCGCCATCGCCGCCTTCGTGGCGCTGGTGGTCCTCAAGACCAAGTACGACATCGTCGGCTCCTGGGACTTCGACTTCACCTCCACGGCGCCGGCCCACACCTGGACCTGGACCCTGGTGTTCAAGGGCGACAGGAAGAGCGGCACCTTCACCGACGCCGGCGACACGGGGAAATACACGGTCAGCGAGAAGGACGTGCGCCTCACCTACGACGCCTGGGACATCGTGCTGACCGGGCGCTTCGACGCCAAGGACAAGATGAGCGGCAGCGGCACCTTCGCCGGCCTGACCGTCGGCGGCAAGGAGATCGCCAGCGCGACCTGGACGGCCACCCGCCTCTCCTCCTCCGGCTCGCTGCGCCCCGGGAACATCGCCGCTTCCTCCTTCGACAGCCGCAAGCAGAAAAAATAAAAAAGACTGCCGGGCTCAGTGACAAGTGACGAGTGACAAGGGATCGCACTCGGCGCACGGCATGCGGCTATTGAGCTCCAGGGAAGAACGAGAGAAGACAGAGGGAAAGACAGAGAGAAGACAAAGTGGGAAAGAGGTTATGTGCACAAGAATGAGCTCTCTTGCTACGCGTCTCGTAATTTGTAATTCGGCACCGCGATAGAAATCGATTGGTTTGCTGTTTTCTTCCCTGTACCCTATCCCCTACACCCTATACCCTCAGTACTTTCTTCCATCAAGAGAGACATAGATCACTTCCCGCTCCAGGACGACGCCGCAGCGCGCGGCCACCGCGGAGCGGACCTCCTCCTCCAGGCGCTGCAGGTCGGCGAAGGTGCCGCCCCCGCGGTTGACCAGGAAGTTGGCGTGTTCCTCGGCGACGGCCAGCGCGCCGGCAACGGCGCCCTTCAGCCCGCACTCCTCGATCAGCCTGCCGGCCGAGGCCTTGCCCGCCGTTGCCGGCGGGTTCTTGAAGAAGCAGCCGGCCGAGGCCAGGCGGTAGGAAGGGTGGCGTCGGGCCCGGTACTCCAGGTGCTCGCGGACCTTGGCGGCGATGGCCTCCGCCGCACCGGGGTCGCGGCGCAGGCGCAGCGTCAGCAGGGCGCCGTCGCCCAGCTTGAAGCGCGAGTCGCGGTAGCGGAAGGCGAAGTCCCCGGCGTCCACGCGGCCGACGGCGCCGCCCTCGCCGACGATCTCGGCGCCGAGCAGCACGTCGGCCATGGAGCGGCCGAAAGCGCCGGCATTAACCGCCGCCGCCCCGCCCAGGGTGCCGGGGATGCCCGAGAGGAACTCGAGCCCGGCGACGCCGTTGGCGGCGCACCAGGCGAGGAAGGGCTGGTTGCGCGCGCCGGCGTCGACGTCGACGGCCTCGCCGCCGGGCAGCAGGACCGGGGGCACGGGCTCCTCGCCGGCGGCCAGAACGACGACGGCGCGGACCCGGCCGTCGGGAAAGGCGATGTTGGAGCCGCCGCCGATGACTAGGCCGGGCAGCCTGTCGGCGGCGAGCCGGGCCAGGACGCCACGCCGCTGCGCCGCCGACGCCGGCGTCACCAGCAGGCTGACCGTGCCGCCGATGCGGAAATATAGGTGCGGGGCGATGGCCGCGTCCTCCTGGAAGGGGACGCCCTCGCGGCGCAGCCAGGCGGCGAAGGGGGCGAACATCCTACTCCGGGCGCGTGCGCATGCGCACGATGCGGTCGCCCTGGCGGATGCGGTCCAGCACCTCCTCGCCGGCGACGACCTGGCCGAACAGGGTGTAGCGGCCGTCCAGGTGCGGCTGCTCGCTGAGGCAGATGAAGAACTGGCTGTCGTTGGAATGGATGTCCTCGTCGCGGGCCATGCCCACCGAGCCGCGGATGAAGTGCAGGTGCGAGAACTCGGCGGGGATGGTCTTCCCCGACCCGCCCTCGCCGCTGCCGGTCGGATCGCCGGCCTGCACGACGAAGTCGGCCACCACGCGGTGGAAGACGATGCCGTCGTAGAAGCCGGCGTCGGCGAGCTCGGCGATGCGCGCCGCGGTGCGCGGCGCCACCTGGGGATAGAAGCGGAAAGAGAGCGTCCCGCGCTCGGTCTCCACGACGCAGAGCCGGGCGGCGGGCGCGGCCCAGGCCGCGACGGCCAGCGCCAGCAGCAGGGCGCCCGCCAGGGGCAGCCGATCGGTTCTCATCATCGTACCTCCCGGTGCTCAGAAGTGCAGGTAGAAGCGGGGGGCGACCAGCAGCGGGTCGAGCACCTGGACCCGGGCCTCGCCGCGGGCGTCGCGGTTGCGGCCCGACGCCTCCACGCGGATGAGGAAGGTTCCCGCCTGCTGCGGCACCCAGGCCAGGGCGGCCCGCTCCTCGCCCCGGGCCTCGCGGCTGAACACGGCGTTCCCCTGGGCGTCGAGGACCTGGCAGCGCCAGCTGGGATCGACCAGGTTGCGCGTCTGCACGGAGAAGCGCAGCGACCTTCCCAGCCAGCGCGCCGGCGCCGGCTCGACCGTGATGTCGACGCCGTAGCGGTTGCCGAGGCGCAGCAGGCGGCAGGCGCCCTCCTGGCAGTCGAGGGCGTACAGGTAGCCGCCGAAGGCCAGCGGCGGGCCCGAGAAGCGGGCGGCGCCGGTGAAGGGGACCACGCTGCGGCTCCGGGGATCGATGAACTTGACCTCGCGGTTCAGCAGCACGGCGGCCAGGTTCTCGCCCATGGGCAGCAGGTCGAAGCTCAGGCCCGAGCCCAGCGACCGCCACCAGAGGAGGCTGCCGCGGCGGTTCACCCGCAGCAGGTTATGGTCGTCGGGCGTGGCCGTGACGGCGCCGGCGAACAGCAGCGGCCGGCGCCGCAGGTCGTGGCCCAGCGTGAGCGTCCATTCCCTGCGCCCGCGGGAGAGGGAATATTTCACCAGCCGCCGGCCGGAGCCGTAGTAGAGGCTGTCGCCGTCCAGGCAGGAGGGCGACGTGGCCGGCGCCGGCAGCGCCGCCTCCTGGAACGCGCCGGCCGCGCGGCGGAAGGCGTACAGCCGTTCGCGCCCCAGCACCAGGATGCGACCGGGAGAGACCAGGCAGTCGAGGAAGCCGCTGTCGCCGCGGGCGGCGCGGAAGGCCTCCTGGGGCCTGTCCCAGAAGCGGACGGCCGGGCGATCGCCGTCGAGGTAGACCACGGCGCCGTCCCCCACGCCCAGGACCCGCCCCAGCCCCAGGCCCTGGGAGGCGAACTTCACCTCCAGCGCGGCCAGGTCGAGGACGAGCAGGCGGTCGGAGGGCTCGTCCTGCAGGAGCAGCAGGCCGTTCTGCAGCAGGGGCGGAACGGACGGCAGGAAGGGAAGGGCGAAGGCGTCGGCCGCCTTCCGCTTCCCGGGGTCCCAGGCGACGATGCGGCCGTCGGCAACGATCCAGCCGACGCCGCCGGCGCAGGGGAACAGCAGCGGGGCCGCCGGCGCCCCCTTCCAGGCATGGACCTCCTCCTGGGCCAGGGGCGGGCTGATCTCGGGGACCAGCAGCGGGCGCGCCGGTCGGCAGGCGGCCGCCAGCGCCAGGGCGGCCAGCAGGAGGATGGCATGGGCTTTCATGGAGCCAAAATTATAGGGGAAACGTCCCCGGCGGTCAAATGGCGGGAGAATTGACTTGCCGCCCCGGCTCCCCTATGATGCATCCTGCCAACGAGGTGCCCATGAAACAACGAACCTGCCTGTCGCTCGCCATCCTGCTGACGGCCCTGCTGGCCGTCGCCACGCCGCCGGCATGGGGCTGCAGCACGGCCGTGGTCGGCGCCGGGGCCGGCGCTGGCGGCCGGCCCATGCTGTGGAAGAACCGCGACACCGACTTCCTGAACAACAAGGTGATCTTCGTCCGCGAGTCGCCCTATTCCTACCTGGCGCTGGTGAACGCCGAGGACCGCTCGGGCCGCTGGGTTTATGCCGGCCTGAACGCGGCCGGCTTCGCCATCTTCAACTCGGTGGCCTACAACCTGCCCGAGGCCGCGGGCGAGCTGAAGGACCTGGAGGGGACGATCATGGCCGACGCCCTGCGCCGCTGCTCCAGCGTCGACGACTTCGAGTCCTACCTGCGGGAGAGCCTGGGGCCGAGCCTGGGCAGCCTGGCCAACTTCGGCGTGATCGACGCCCGCGGCGGGGCGGCGATCTTCGAGGTCTCCAACCGCGCCTATCGCAAGTACGCGGCCGCGGACGCGGCCGAGGGCTATCTGGTCAACACCAACTTCGCCCGCAGCGGCGCGCCGGGGACCGGCGCCGGCTACCTGCGCTTCGAGCGGGCCAGCGAGCTGTTCCGCGCGCTGCCGCCGGCGGGGATCACCGTCGAGGCGCTGCTGGGCCGCATCAGCCGCGACACCGGCCATGTCCTGCTGGGGCAGCCCTCGTTCCCGGCGTTCCATGGGCTGCCGGCGAATAAGCCGCTCTGGATCTGCACCCGCGACACCATCGACCGCGAGAGCACGTCGGCCGCCGTCGTGGTCCGCGGCCGCCGGCCCGCCGAGGCCGGCGCCCCGGCCACCCTGTGGGTGCAGCTGGGCGAGCCGCTCTGCTCCGTCGCCGTGCCGCTGTGGGTCGAGTCCGGGACGGTGCCGTCGTTGCTGCGCGAGGGCGCGACGGCGCCGCTGCTGCAGGAGGCGCTGCGGCTCAAGAAGCTGGCCCGGCCCTACCCCGAGAGCGACCGCCGCGAATACCTGCTGGCCTCCCGGCTCGACAACCGCGCCGGGACCGGGTTCCTGCCCGGGCTGCTGGCCGTCGAGCGGGAGATCTTCGCCCGCACCGAGGCCTTCCTGGGAACGGATCCCTCGGCGGCCGCCATGGCCGCGTTCCAGGAGGAGATGGCGCTCAAGGCGCTGGCCGCCCTGCAGGCGGCTCACTAGCGGGCGGGGCCCCGCCGGGCGGCGGCGCCGCCGCCGGCGGCGCATCCCGCCTCCCTCCAGGGGCCGGCCGGGGAAGGCCTCGCGAAAGAGGCTCTCGAACGATTCCCCTTCCTGCGGCGCCCGGGCGCGGGCGATGACGAAGCACAGCCGCGACGCCTGGGCGTATCCGGGCCGCTGGCGCAGCGACCCGCGCACGGCGCCGCTGGCGAGGGCGCGCTTCATGCGCGCGACCAGGGCCAGCAGGTCGATCAGCTGGGCGCGCATCCCCTTGGGCAGCGAGACGATCATGCCCGCGCCCAGGAACGCCTTCTTCAGCGGCGGGAAGGGATCGAAGCCGCCGTCGCCCAGCTGCGGCTCGGCCCAGGGCCAGAGCAGCAGGGCCATCATCTCCGCCAGGTCTGGGGCGCGCCCCGTCTCCTTCTCGCCGTCGGCGACGGCCAGCAGCGCGCAGGCGGCGGCGAACATCCCGGCGTCGTCCTCGAGGGCCGCCCCGATCCCGCCCAGCAGCAGGCGCAGCACGCCGAACTCGCGGTGGCGGGCAAAGACGGCCTGCGCGCACGGCCCCAGCAGGTCCTTGGAGAACTCCTCGTACAGGCGCGCCTCGGAGCAGCTGCGCAGCAGCTCGCGGTCGGCAACGATGGCCGCGGCGATCTCCTCGTCGATGGCGAAGCCGAGCCGCGCCGCGTAGCGGATCACCCGCCACATGCGCACCGGGTCCTCGCGGAAGCGCACGCGGGCGTCGCCGATGACGCGGATGCGCCCCTGGCGCAGGTCGGCGACGCCGCCGACATAGTCGATGACCGCGGCCGTGGCCGGGTCGTAGAACAGGGCGTTGAGGGTGATGTCGCGCCGCCAGGCGTCCTCCGCCGGCGTGCCGAAGGCGTAGCCGTGGGCCGCCTCGCGCAGCGGGCCGGCGGGCGCCGCCGGCTCGAGCGGCGCCTCCGTTGCGGCGGCGTCCTCGCCGGCCTCAAGCGGGCCGGGGTCGCGGCGGAAGGTCGCCACCTCGATGACCTTGCCGCCGCGGAAGCGGATGTGGGCCAGGCGGAAGCGGCGGCCGATGATGAAGGCGTTGGCGAAGTACTTGCGGATCTGGTTGGGGCGGGCGTCGGTGGCGATGTCGAAGTCCTTGGGCTTCCGGCCCAGCAGCATGTCGCGCACGGCGCCGCCGGTGAGGTAGGCGGTGAAGCCCAGGCGCTGCAGGCGGAACAGGATCTTCAGGGCGTCGGGGTCGATGTCGCGGCGCGAGATCGGGTGCTGCTCGCGGGGCAGCACCAGCGGCGCGCCGAACGGGCCGGGAACGGGAGTGGCCGCGTCCGCTTCCATGCCGCCCCCTCAGAAGACGATCAGGCTGGCGTAGCCGACGACCTCCTCGCGGTCGCCGCTGACCTCGCCCGAGTTCGTGTAGCACAGCAGCTCGGCGCCGGAGGCGCCGGCCCGGCGAGCCGCCTGCAGCATGATCACCGCCGGCGCCACGCCGCACATGGAGATGCGGCGGTCGCGGACGACCCGGTAGAGCCCCTCGGGGTCGAGCTGCAGCATGCGCTCGACGGCCAGCAGGTCCAGCTCGCGGGCGCGCTCCGCCGCGATGTAGTGGCTCATGTCGCTGGAGGCCACCATCATCGCCCCGGCGTCGCCGGCGACCAGGGGCGCCAGCTCCTCGCCGGCCGCCAGCAGGTCGTCCAGGCGAAAGGCGGCGACGGTGATGGGCAGGATGCGCGTCGCCGGCGCGACGTGCTGGATGAACGGCACCTGCACCTCGAGGGAGTGCTCCAGGCGGCCGGCCTCGCTGTCCTCGACGAAGCGCCGCGAGGAGGCGAGCAGGCGGCCGCGCAGGCCGGCGTCCACCTCGACGCGGCCCAGGGGGGTCTGCCAGGCGTCGTGGCCGTCGACGGCCAGCTCGGCGCCGGTGCCGCGGTGGTTGACCCCCAGCAGGATGACGGTGGCGGTCGGCTCCACGCGGGCGAAGCCCTGGCCGGCGCAGCCGCCGGAGTAGACGTAGCCGGCGTGGGGCGCCATCAATCCCAGCACGCGGCGGCGCCTGGCGTCGGGACGCACCAGGCGCTGCAGCTCCCGCTCCAGGGCCGCGGCGCCCGCCGGGTAGAAATGCCCGGCCACCGCCGGATGTCGCACCATGGTCCCTCCTGCCGCCATCACTCCTCCGCGCGCCGCCGGTCGCGGACCACAACCCGCCCGGACTTCAACGCCAGCCGCAGCGGGTCGATGCCCGGGTGGTAGGCCAGGTACGGGTAGTCGGGGACGTCGAGGAGCAGCAGGTCCAGGTCCTTGCCCACGGCCAGCGAGCCGACCCGTTCCTGCCGCCCCACGGCGTAGGCGGCGTTGATGGTGGCCGCGTTCAGGGCCTGCTCGATGGTCAGCCCCAGCTGGAACACCGCCAGGTGGAAGACAAACAGCATCGAGGAGATCATCGAGCTCCCCGGGTTGAAGTCGCTGCCCAGCGCCACGATGCCGCCGGCATCCAGGATCTTGCGCGCCGGCGCATAGCGGCCGAGGCGCAGGAAGAAGGAGACGCCGGGCAGCAGCACGCAGGCGGTGTCCGACGCGGCCAGGGCGGCGATCTCGTCGTCGCTGACGGCGATCAGGTGCTCGGCGGACAGGGCGCCGAGCCGGGCGGCGAGCTCGCCGGCGCCGTTGCTGGTGAACTCGTCGGCGTGCACCTTCAGGCGGAAGCCCATGGCGGCGGCCGCCGCCAGGTAGGCCTCGGCCTCGGCGTAGGAGAAGTAGCCGTCCTCGCAGAAGATGTCCACGAACTCGGCCAGCCCCTCGCGGCGCACCTGCGGCAGCACCTCGCGCAGCAGGTGCTCCAGATAGTCGCGGTTGCGGCCGCGGAACTCGTCGGGGATCTCGTGGGCGCCCATGAAGGTGGGGACGACCTCGAGCGGGTGGCTGCCGGCGAGCCCGCGCAGCGCCCGCAGCTGCTTCAGCTCCGTTTCCGCGTCCAGGCCGTAGCCGCTCTTGGCCTCGGCCGTGGTGGTGCCGGACAGCAGCATGCGGTCCAGGCGCAGGCGGCAGGCCGCGAGCAGTTCCCCGGCGCCGATCTCGCGCGTGCGGCGCACGGTGCTGCGGATGCCGCCGCCGGCGGCGGCGATCTCCTGGTAGCTCGCCCCCTGCAGCTTCAGGCGGAACTCATCCTGGCGCGTGCCGGCGAAGGGCAGGTGGGTGTGGGCATCGACGAACCCCGGCAGGGCGACGGCGCCGCCGGCGTCGATCTCGCGGGCGCCGGGCGCGGGGCGGCAGGCGGAGCCCAGCCCGCTCTCCGGCCCGACGTAGCAGATGCGCCCGTCGCGGGCGGCGATGCAGGCGTCGCGCTCGACCCGCAGCCGGCCGGCCTCGCCTCCGCGCGCCACGCGGTCGGAGGCGGGATTGACCAGCTGCCCGATGCGGCTGACGATCAGGTCGGCGCCGCTCATGGCCGGCCGCTTGCGGACGATGCGCCTGTGTTCATGGGCGCATTGTAAGGGAATTTGCCGGCGAATTCAATCTTCTATCGGCCTTTTCTGCACCATGCGCCCTATATAATGAATATATAATGGCCAAATTGAAAATATTTGAACAAAGTTGTTGACAACACCGTATCACTGTATTATTATTATGATACAGTGAAAAACATGCTGTTGAATGAACTGGTCATCGACTTCGCCTCGCCGACGCCGGTCTACGAGCAGATCAAGAAAAGCATTAAGCAGGCGATCGCCCGGAGCATCCTCGTCGAGAGCCAGCCCCTGCCCTCCATCCGCGACCTGGCCTCCTTCCTGAAGATCAATCCCAACACGGTGGCCCGCTCCTATCGCGAGCTCACCCAGGAGAAGATCATCGGCGGCCGGCCCGGGGTGGGCTTCTGGGTCGAAAAGAACGAGCAGCTGGACTTGAGGAAGTCCGACATCCTGCGCGAGGAGTTCCTCAAGTTCATGGAGCGGGCGGTGGAGATGGGATTCTCTCGCCAGCAGGTCCGCGCCCTGCTGGAGGACATGCTGCCCCAGGGAGGAAAGGAATGATGAACGTCCAGACCATGCAGGCCCCAGCCCTGCCCTTCACCGCCGCGGCCTGCCCGCCGGCGACGCCGCAGCGGCGCACCCGCGCCGAGGTCGCCGAGGCCCTGCGCTCCCTGCCGTCCTTCCAGGACAGGGTGTTCCGCCTCTGCCTGGGGTACATGGGCAACGCCACCGACGCCCGCGACCTGACCCAGGAGACCTTCGCCCGCGCCGTGGCCCACTTCGAGCGCGACGATCCCGAGCACATGCAGGCCTGGCTGCTGCGCATCGCGCGCAACGGCTGCCTGGACCAGCTGCGGCGCTCGCGGGTGCGCGGCCCCATGCTGCCGATCCAGGAGCACAGCATGGTGTGCTGGCGCACCCCCGAGGACCACGCCGGCGAGGCCGAGCAGATCCGCATCGTGCGCCGGGCCGTCGCCGCCCTGCCGCGCCGCCTGCGCGACGTGCTGGTCATGCGCGAGTACGGCGAGCTCAGCCACGGCGAGATCGGCCAGGCCCTGGGCATCGGCCAGGCGGCGGTGCGCTCGCGCCTGCATCGCGCCCGCCTGGCCGTGCTGCGCCGCTTCCATGAAGCGCAGCGGGCCGCCGCCCCGTCCGGGAGGGTCGCATGATCGAGATCCGCGACCTGCACGTGCGCTTCGGCGCCATACGGGCCATCGACGGCCTGAGCCTGGACGTGGCCGCGGGCGAGAGCATCCTGCTGGCCGGCGCCAACGGCGCCGGCAAGACCACGCTGCTGCGGGCCCTGGCCGGGGTGCTGCGCACGCCCGCCGGAAGCGTGCGCATCGACGGCGCCCCCGTCTCGGCGGCCGCCCGGCGGCGCATCGCCTACCTGCCGGCGTCGATCAGCCTCTACGACGGCCTGACCGTCGAGCAGGCGGTCCGGCTGCACGGCCGCTTTTTCGGCCGCCGGCCCGAGTTCGAGATCGGCGGCCTGCGCCTGATGCCGCGCCAGCGCGTCGGCGCCCTCTCCAAGGGCGAAAAGACCCTGCTCAGCCTCTCCATGGCCATGGCCGCCGCCCCCGAGTACCTGTTCATCGACGACGTGATCCATTTCCTCGACCCGCACCTGCGCGACGTGTTCGTCGACTCCATCCTGCGCCTCATCGGCGAGAAGAAGCTGACCCTGATCATCGCCTCGCAGACGGCGTCGGAGATCGAGGGCCTGCCCGAGCGCGTGCTGGTCATGGAGCGGGGGCGGATCGTGCTCGATGAGCCGCTGGAGGAGCTGAAGCGCCGCTTCGTCCGCGTCTATGACCGCCAGGCGCCGCCGGGGCTGCCGGTGGTGTATTCCCGGGAATGGCCGGAGGGGCGCGAGCTGTACGTCTACCCCTACCGGCCCGAGCTCCAGCCCCTGGACGGGGTCGAGCACCTGAGCCTGCGGGAGATCCTGCGCGCCGTGATCGGAGGCGAATATGATCGCCATTGAGCTGAAGCGCGTCCTCAAGGACAGCGCGCTGATCCTGGCCGTCCTCGTCATCCTGCTGGCGGCCATCGCCACCGGGGACCACGACGCCTACCTGGCGCCGGCGCTGGAGGTGTTCCTGCTGCTGCAGGCCTCCTTCCTCGGCTGGTCGCTGTTCGAGCGCGAGCGCCAGGAGAACGCCGGCGAATACCTGCTCACCCTGCCGGTCTCGCGCCTGGGGCTGCTGGCGCGGAAGGTCCTGCCGCGCCTGGCCTGCACCGTTGTCCTGCTCCTGGCCTACCTGGCCCTGTACCGGCTCATGGACCTGCCCGCCTTTCTCGCCCCCCTCCCCTTCGCGGTCCTCTATGGCGCGTTCTTCTTCGTCTCGGCGGCGCTGGCGCTCAGCCTGCGCAACTTCCTCAGCGCCTTCTTTCTCGCCTGCCTGCTGCTCTTCGGCCAGGCGCTGCTGATCCTCGCGGCGGACAACGCGCGCCACCTGTCCGGGGCGATCCTGCAGGCCGGCTCGACGTCGGCGGCCTTCCCGCTGCTGTTCGCCGTGCTGTTCCGCGGCTACGACATCCGCCCGGTCTCCCACTTCAACCGCCGCTTCCTGCCCGGCCTGCTGCTGCTGGCCGCCGCCATCGCCGGCGCCATCTGGCTGCTCCGCCCCGCCAACTGGATCAACTATTCCATCGCCGGCGACGGCACGCTGCTGCGCAACTCCTGCCGGCTCAGCGAGGTCCTTCCCGGCGGGGCCCGCGTCCCGGCCTGCCTGGTCGCCCTGCGCGACGCGCCGCAGGGCGGGAGCCTGCTGGCCGTCGTGCACAAGCCGCGCCCGGGGGAGCACTGCATCCAGAAGCGCATCGTCTCCCTCGACCTGCAGAGCGGCTCCCTGCGCACGCTCTACGCCATCCCCGAGGGCTGGGACATCGCCGGCGGCTATCCCGGCGAGATCGGCAGCTTCTCGGGCGGCGCCTTCCTGGTGCTGCTGCGCCATGCCCGGGAAGGCAAGGCCATGGCCGTGGAGATCGACGAGCGGGGCGTCGTCACGACGCCGCTGCCCGGCGCCGCCCTGGAGAAGGAGGTCTCGTACGCCGGCTTCCTGTCCCGCTCGCCCCTGCGGCTGCTGGTGATCGGCAAGGAGCGCGCCGTCCTGCTGTCCAGCGACGGCGTCCGCGAGATCGGCGCGGCCGAGACGGCATGCCTCTGGGGCGACCGGCTGCTGCTGTTCGACGCCTCGGGCATGAGCCTGTACCGGCTCGGCGCCGAGCCGGACCTGCTATGGCGGCGCGAGGGCCGCTTCCGCAAGGTGCTGCGCCATGTCGCCGGCTACGAGTCGCGCTACGTCCTCTACCGGGCGGCGAGCCGCTTCATGCTGCTGGACATGGAAGGCGGCGCCGAGGCGAGCCTCGACCTGCCGTCCCTCCCGTTCACCTACCAGGCTCGCGGCGCCGACCTGCACATCGTGTCCGCCGCCGGGCCCAGGATGGACCTCTGGCTCTGGCGCCGCGGCCGCCTCACGCGCGGCAGCTGGGAGCCCGGCTTCGCGCCGGAGGGGATCCGCATCTCGCCGGCCGGCGTCATGGCGTTCGACCGCCAGCGCTACGGAGTGTATCGATTCACTGACTGAATAGAAGACGACACGACGGACCAACGCCTCGCATCCCGACGGAAGGGGTGCGCACAAAAAAACGGCCCGCGCGGGCGGACCGGGGAGGATGACATGAAGGCGATGAAGATGATCCTGTTCTCGCTGATGCTGCTGCTGGCGGCCTGGGGCCGCGGCGCCGGGACCGGCGACGCCGCGCCAGCCGGCGGGCAGGCGGCGGGGATGGCGTATGCCCTCGGGTTTTCCACGTATCTTTTCCATACCGACAAGTACGCCGCCAATTACGACATCTGCACCGACGGCAAGGGGTTCATTTACATCTCCGGGAACACCCGGGACAGGAATTTCCCCGCCACGGAAGGGGCCTTTCAAAGGGAGCTCAAGGGCGAAGCGGACGCTTTCGTGGCCAAGCTGACCCCGGACGGCAAGATCGTGTTCGCCACCTTGATCGGCGGCAGCAAGAGGGAGCACCATACCCGCATCACGGTCGATGGCGACGGGTATATCTACCTGGCGGGGGGCACCCACTCCCCCGATTTCCCGGTGACCCGCGGAAGCTACGATACCCGCTTCAACGGGGAAGGCGAGTGGGCCGGCGACGTGTACGTCGTGAAGATGAACCCGTCGGGGAGCGGCATCGTCTGGTCGACCTTCCTGGGCGGAAAAGTGGAGGAAACGGCAGGGGGCATCCGCATCGACTCCCGGGGAAACGTCCTGGTCGCCGGGGCCACGTGCTCGCATGATTTTCCGACCACGAAAGGGGTCATCGGCGACGCGTTCGCGAAGCAGGTTTCCTTCCTGTCCAAATTGAGCCCCGATGGCCATGCGCTCCTGTTCTCCACTTTCCTGGGGAACGGGGCCGGCGACATGATCTCGGGGCTGGCCGTCGACAGGGAGGACAATATTTATGCGACCGGCTACACGGCGACCCCGGACCTCCCGGTGACCGCCAATGCCATCCGCCGGGATCTCGGGCCCGGCAACGATCACTTCCTGGCCAAGGTCGATGCAACGGGCACCCGGCTCCTGTACCTGAGCTATTTGGCCGCCAGGGGGGACGTGAGCGCCGTCCTATCCTGGGCGGCTCCGGACCGGCTGGCGGTATGCGGCAGCACGACCGAGGACGGGTTCCCGGTCACCGCGAAGGCGCTGCGCGCCGTCCGCAGGGGGGAACGGGACTGCTTCCTAGCGGTCTTCCGTTCCAGCGACATGAAGCTGGAGTACTCCACCCTGCTCGGGGGAAGCGAAGCGGATGCCATCGAAAGCGTGTCCTTTCTCGATCCCGACACGGTCATGGTCGGCGGCATAACGGCTTCGCCGAATTTTCCGCTCACGGAAAACGCCCTGTTCTCCGAATTCCCTTCCTGGGAGAAGACCTTCAACAACACCTTCTGGGGACGCAGGAAATCCTTCGTTTCCGTGATCGACATCCGGAACGGCAAGCTCCTTTATTCGAGCTACCTGGGCGCCTGCTTTCACATGCGCGCGAATGCGGACAAGGGCGGGAACCTCGTTTTCATCGCCGAAGCGGGGCAGCGCGAGGCCGCCGGGACGACGGGTTTTCCCGTCAGCGAGAATGCCCTCCAGGAACCGCCGACCTATCTCATGCTGGGGCGGCTGGTTGCAGGCGATCCCCCAGTCGAAAAAGGGGGGAATTAAAGGGATTTCCTGCCTGAAATGACAAGAAAGCGAAATAGCGAAAGGAGGCAACATGAAGCGTTGTAAAATTTTCCTGATCGGGTTGTCGCTGTTGTGGCCGGCATCATGGGCCTGGAGCGCCGAGATCCACGACGCCGCGCTCAAGGGCGACCTGGCCAAGGTCAGGGAGCTGCTGGCCAAGGACCCGGCACTGGTGAACGCCAAGGGCCGCAATGAAAAAGCGCCGCTCCATTGGGCCGCCCAGGGCGGCCACCTGGAAGTGGTGAAGCTCCTGCTCGCCAGGGGCGGTGCCGTTAACGAGCTGAACATCCAGAAAGAAACACCGCTGGTCTACGCCGCCGAAGGCGGGCACCTGAAGGTGGCCGAGCTGCTCATCGCCAAGGGCGCCGACGTCAACCTCAAGACCACGCTCGACGCCGCTCCCATCCACTACGCGCTGTGGGCGGAGCACATCGAGCTGGTCAAGCTGATGCTCAAGAAAGGAGCCGATCTGAAGTGGGAGCGGGGAACCGGATTTTCGCTGCTGCATGAGGCCGCCAACCACCAGTCGGCGGAGCTGGTCGCCCTGCTGCTGAAGATGGGCATGGCGGTGGACCGCAAGACCGATGCCGGCGCCACCCCCCTGCATTTCGCCGCCATGCACGGCCCGGTCGAGACCGTTTCCATGCTGATCAAAGAAGGCGCGGACGTCAACGCCGTGAGCGAGAGCGGCTGGTGCCCGCTGGGCCTGGCCGTCAACCGAGGGCACGCGGAAATGGTGTCACGACTGCTCGCCGCCGGGGCCCAGGTGGACCGGCCGGACAAGGGAACCGGGCTCACCCCCCTGCACATGGCCGCGCTCAAGGGCTACGGCAAGATCTGCGCTCTGCTGATCGAAAATGGGGCCGATGTCAACGCCCAGGGCCCGGGGGGCAGGACGCCCCTGTATTATGCCGCCCGCTACCGCCACCAGGGCGTGGTTTCGCTGCTGAAGGAAAAAGGCGGTTCCCTGGGGGAGAAACCTGTGGAAAAGGACTGGTTGAGCGAGCCCCTGGGCGCAAAACAGGCCGTGGTCTGGTACCTGGGCCATTCGGGCTGGGCGGTGAAGACCCAGAATCATCTTCTGATATTCGATTACTGGAAAAGGGACGCGGCCCCCGATGAGCCAGCCCTGGCCAACGGCGCCATCAACCCCCTGGAATTGCGGGACCTGGACGTCACCGTGTTCGCATCCCATGCCCATGACGACCATTACATGCCGGCGATATTCGCCTGGCGGAAGGCCTTGCCCAGGATCGCCTACATCATGGGCTTTACGCCCGAGAATGCCGAGGGCTACACCCTGCTGCCCAACCGGGAAAAGAAGGAGATCAACGGCCTGGAGATCATCGCCATTGAATCCAACGACGGCGGCCAGGGCTATTTCGTCAAGGTGGACGGGGTCACCATTTTCCATCCCGGCGACCATGCCAACCGCCAGCGCGACTTCTCCGGGCCTTTCAAGAAGGAGATCGATTTCCTTGCCGACCAGGGGCTGAAGGCCGACATCCTGTTCGCCCCGGTCAGCGGCTGCGGCTTCGGCGACATCGTCAGCGTGAAGAAAGGCGTCTATTATACGGTGGACCGGCTGTCGGCGCGCTCCGTCTTCCCCATGCACGCGGGCGGCGCCGAGTCGCGCTACGCCGATTTCGCCAAGGAGGCAAAGGCGGCCGGATACGCCGTGCCGTTCTGCCTGGCGGAATTCAGCGGCGACCATTTCATCGTCACGCCCGAGGAGGTCAGGGAGGGGTACGGCCCGAAGGCCTCCTGCGCCAGGGGCGCCGCGGAGAGCTGCGGGAACTGAAAAAGGGCCGCGCCGGGGAGCGCCGGCCGCCGCAGTCCTCCGCGACGGCGCGCTCCCCGGCCGCGGGCCGGTCCGGAGGTGGAGCATGAGAAGACTTTGGAACCTGACGCTGGTCCTGCTGGCGGTCTTCGCCGCCGGGACGGCGGGCAGCCGCGTACGCGCCGATGACGTGCGCACGCCGGAGAACGACAACGAGGCGCGGCTGAACCGGCTGCAGCCGCCCGAGCGGGTGCTGGACGCCATCGGCGTCCGCCCCGGCATGGCGGTGGCCGAGATCGGCGCCGGACGCGGCCGCTACGCCGTGCAGCTGGCGGCCCGCGTCGGCGCCTCCGGCCGGGTCTGGGCCGAGGACATCGACGGGGAGGCGCTGGAGCACCTGCGCCGGCGCTGCCGGCGCTGGGGGCTGGGGAACGTCGAGATCGTCCTCGGGGGCGAGACCGACCCCATGCTGCCCGCGGGGGCGCTCGACCTGATCTGGATCGTCTCGTCGTACCACCATTTCGCCGACCCGGTCGCCCTGCTGCGCCGTGCGCGCCCGGCGCTGAAGCCGGGCGGCCGCCTGGCCATCGGCGAGTGGATCGTGATCCACGAGGGCGGCCGGAGGGGCAATTCCCCGGCCGGCATCATCCGCCAGGTGGAATCGGCCGGCTACGCCCTGGAGCGCCAGGAGGACTTCCTGCGGGCGAACAATTTCATGATCTACCTGTTCCGCCGGAGCGGGAGCGATGGGGACTGACCGTTCTCCGGCCGTTTGCGCCGCCGCCGCGGCGCCGACGCGGGCGCTGCCGTCGGCCCCCTTCCTGGATTTCAGCCGCAAGGACACCGCCATGGGGCTGCAGCGGGAGCTGGGGCTGCTATCGCTCACCAGCATCGTCGTGGCCAACATGATCGGCGCCGGGGCCCTGACCCTGACCGGCCTCCTGCTGGCCGAGCTGCGCGACCCGCTGGTCATGCTGGCGCTGTGGCTGGCCGGCGGCGGGGTGGCGCTCTGCGGCGCCGTCTGCTACGGCCGCCTCAGCGCCGCCCTGCCCATGGCCGGCGGCGAGGCGTTCTACCTGACGCGCCTGGTCCACCCCCTGGCCGGGTTCCTGAGCGGCTGGGTCTCCTTCCTGGTCGGCTTCTCGGCGCCGATCGCCGCTTCGGCGCTGGCCAGCGCGGAGTACGCCGCGCGCGCTCTTCCCTTCCTGGCCGCGGGGCCGGTCGCCCGCAAGCTCGCCGCCGTGGCCCTGATCGCCCTCTGCACGCTGGCCCAGCGCCGAGGCATCGGCCCCGGCGCCCGGGTGCAGAACGGGCTCACGCTGGCCAAGGTCGCCGGCATCGTTCTGTTCCTGGCCGCCGGCTTCGCCTTCGGCAAGGGCGACCTCGGCCACCTGGCCCTGGGGCGCGCGCCCGCGTTCGGGCATTGGCGCAGCATGGGCCTGGGGCTGCTCTGGATCATGTTCGCCTACAGCGGCTGGAACGCCTCGGCCTACGTCGGCTCGGAGGCGAGGGCGCCGCGGCTCAACCTGCCGCGCTCGCTGCTGCTGGGCACGGCGGCGGTCACTCTTCTCTACCTGGCGATGAACCTGCTCTTCGTCTTCGCCGTGCCTCCCGCGGAATTGGCGGGCACTCCCAGCGCCGGCGGCCTGGCCGCGGCCCGGCTCTTCGGGCGGCCTTTCGAGCGGGCCGTCTCCGCGCTCATCGCCCTCGCGCTCCTTTCCTCCCTCAGCGCCTATGTCATGCTGGGCCCGCGGGTATGCTTCGCCCTGGCGCGCGACGGCCTTTTCTTCCGCTTCGCCGGCCGCGTGCACCCATCCGCCCGGGTGCCGTCGCGTTCGATCCTTTTCCAGGGAGCGTTCGCCGCCGTGCTGGTGCTGGTCGGCAGCTTCGACCAGCTGCTGACCTACCTGGGCTTCGCCCTGGGCGTATTCCCGCTGCTGGCGGTCGCCGGCATGTTCCGCCTGCCGCGGCCGCTGCGCCGCGGCGCGGCCCCGGCGGCCTGCATCTTCATCCTGGCCAGCACGGCCATGCTCTACCTGACGCTGCGGCAGCGGCCGCTGGAATCGCTGGTGGCGATCGCCACGCTGCTGCTGGGGGTGCCCGCCTACTACTGCTTCTTCCGCGGAAATGGCGCGGCCGGTTCACCGGGCTCGGGCATGCGGTCCTGGAAGGAGGTCCGCAACGCGAGGACGTAGCGACCGTCGCCGCTCCATGGGATGGTGCGGACGTGGCCGATGTAGCCGAAGAAGTGATGCAGCGGCCCGCGGGTGAGCTGCGTGACCTCGAGCCGCCAGTCGCCCGTCCCCGGCGCGGATTGAGCGGCGGCGAGCAG
>DAHVOV010000214.1 GCA_027318645.1 Candidatus Aminicenantota bacterium | reverse complement strand
GACTGCCCCAACGTCAACAGCGAGATCCCCTCGCGGCTGAAGCGCGTCAGTTGGATGGAGGCCCCCGACTACACCTACCGGGTCAAGCTGCAGCTGCTGGCCGACGACAAGCCGGGCATGCTCAGCACCATCACCGGGGTCACCGCCGAGACCGGCTCCAACATCAAGAAGGTCGAGCTCGAGCCGGCCAGCCAGGCCGTGGTGCGCATCACCCTCGTCTTCGAGGTGCGCGACATGTTCCAGCTCAACGAGATCACCGGCCGCCTGCAGGCGCTGCCGGGAATCTACTCGCTGCAGCGGCGCAAGGCGGCCGCCGGCTAGGCGAGCCTACTTTTTCCCGCCGAAGTACTTCAGGATGCGGCGCAGCAGGTTGTCGGAATCCTTGCGCAGGGCGGCGGCGTCGGCCGGGCGGTTGCGCTCGCTGAAGGCGCGCGTCTCCTCCTGGCGGCGGGTGATGACCTCGGCCAGGTCGCGGGCCATGGCCTCGCTCATGTCGACCACCGCCTTGAAGCGCTCGCGGGAGACCGACAGCAGCAGGCACTCGCTTTCGGCCTCGACCGTGGCGTTGGTGGCGTCGCCGGTGACCAGCGAGATCTCGCCGAAGAAGTCGCCGGGGCCCAGGCGGGCGACCGCCTGGCCCTCCTTGAGCACGCGCGCCGCCCCGGAGTGGATGTGGTGGAAGTGGTCGCCGGCCTCGCCCTCGCGGATCACCGTCTCGCCGGCGCCGTAGGCCCGCTGCTCAACCCCCTGCAGCAGCGCCTGGAACTCGGCGTCCCCCAGCGCCGCCAGCACGACGTTGCGCCGCAGCGCCGCCTCCAGCTCGGCGGGCGGCAGGCCGGCGGCGCGCGGCTCCTTCATGGTGACGTCGCGCTTGGGGAAGGGGATCTCGATGCCGCCGCGGCGGAAGGCGTACCAGATGCGGCGCCGGGCGTCGGAGGCGATGGGGTTGTGCCGCTCGTAGTCGTCGATCCAGAACTTGGCCGTGTAGTCCAGGGAGGAATCGCCGAAGCCGGACAGGTACACGACCGGCGGCGGCTCGCTGCGCACGTCGGGCATCCCCGCCAGGGCGGCGAGGATGGCCGCGCTGACGCGGTCGGGGCTGTCGCCGTAGCCCGCCGCCGCCTGCACCTTCAGGGCCACGGGCTGGCGCCCGGCGCCGTAGATCAGCACCTCGGCCTTGGCCGCCGACTGGTTGGGGATGACGATCAGCTCGCGGTCGACGGTGCGCACCTTGAAGGAGCGCCAGCCGAACTGCTCCACCCGCCCCTCGCGCTCGCCGACGCGCACCCAGTCGCCGATCTTGAAGGCGTCCTCGAAGTTGAGCACGATGCCGGAAAAGAGGTTGCCCAGGACGTCCTGCAGGGCGAAGCCGACCACCACCGTCAGCACCGCCGTCGAGGCCAGCAGCCCCGAGATCGGCTGGCCGAGGTAGTACTTCAGGATCAGCAGCACGCCGGCGACGAAGAGGATGAAGACCACCACGTCCTTGATCAGCTTGGGATAGCGCACCCCCTGCTTGCCCTGGACCAGGTAGTCGAAGATGAAGTAGGCCAGGACCTTGACGGCCAGGACCACCAGGAAGAACCAGAAGAGCAGCCAGAGGAAAAAGCGCAGGCGCGGGGCGTAGGCCAGCGCCCCCAGCCAGCCGCCGCGCAGCAGCGCCGCGGCGGCGCTCAGCAGGAAGAGCAGCAGCAGCAGCGGCAAGGCCTGGCGGAACAGGCCGCCGCCCGGCCGCCGGCGGCCCATGGCGAAGAGGACGGACGCCAGCAGCAGGAACAGCGCGGGCAGGGCGAGGTTCCAGTTCATGGCATGCACCTCCGGGCGGCGGCGGCGCCGCCCCGGGAGCGGAAAGCAGCGGCGCTTACTGGGGAGGCAGCTCGCCGAAGGTCGCCGTGCCGGAGGCCTCGCCCGAGGCCTCGGCGGACGCGCCCATCGTCTTCGCCTTTTCCTTGGCCTTCTCGCCCAGCTTGTTCAGCAGCGCCTCCGAGAGGGTGAAGGTCAGCTTGACGTGGTCGGCGGCCGAGCTCAGCTGCAGGCCGTTGAGCAGTTCGCCAAGCTCCGGTTCCTTCTGCGCGCCCATGGCGCCCAGCGCCTTCAGGCCGTTGAGCATGTCGGCGATCTGCTTGTTCCCCGCCTCGTTGTGGGAGATCAGGCGCAGCTCGCCCGACAGGGTCTTGTTCTTGAAGTCGGCGACGGCGGTGAAGGCCTCGGCCTTGCTCAGGTCGACGGGCATCATGCCGCCGGCGGGCGCCTGCTTCATCTTGTCGGGCAGGGTGCCCACGGCCAGCCAGAACATGCTCTTCTTGTCGATGGCGTCGACGTACTTCATCAGCGCCGCGGTCTTGAGGACGCTCTGGCCGTTCTTGGCGGCCAGGTCAACGGCCTTCTTGACCGGCTCGGCGGCGCCGGCGACGATCGTGCCCTTGTTCAGGAAGGCCAGGCGCATGTCCTGCCCCGGCTTGTCCTCGTTCTTCAGGGTGAACAGCGTGCGGCCGCCGTAGCTCTCCTCGGCGGTGACCAGCCCCTTGGCGCGGAACACGCCCAGCAGCTTGGCCTCGTCATACTTCAGGTTGACCACGGCCAGCGGCGTGGGCTCCTTGTCCTCGAAGTTGCCGTAGAGGGCGACGACCACGCCGTAGACGTCCTTCTGCAGGTCCACGCCGGTCTGCTGCACGAAGTCCTGGTAGTCCTTGAACTCCTTGGCGCCCTTGGCGTTCTTCTGCCAGTCATCCTTGAGGGCCTTGTCGATGAAGCTCAGGGCGGCGAAGCGCTGGAAGTCGAAGGCCATCAGCACCACCGGGCCTTCCGGCACCATGGACAGCATGTCCTGGGAGCTCATCTGCCCGGGGGCCTTCTTCTTGCAGGCGGGCGCCAGCAGCATCAGCAACAGGACCAGGGTCAGGGTCAACGTCTTCTTTTTCATCTTGTTCACTCCTTGCGTTGCGCGCGGGCAAGCCGGGGGGCTGCCGGCGCAGAATATAGCATAACGCAAGGAAAAAGAAAACGGTTCGCGCCGCGCCGCGAGAACTTTCGCGCCGCCGCCTGCGTATAGTCGCCGAGAAGCCATGGACGAGATCATCCACCTGGAGAACATCCGCTTCCGCTACGGGGACGTCGAGGCCGTGCGCGGCGTGACGCTGGCGCTGCCCGCCGGCGTCTTCGGCCTGCTCGGCCCCAACGGCGCCGGCAAGACCACCCTGATGAAGCTGCTGCTGGGCTTCCTGCGCCCCGCCTCCGGCAGCGGCGCGGTCATGGGGCTGCCGCTGGACGACGGGCAGCGCGGGCGCCGGCGCCTGGTGGGCTACATGCCCGAGAGCGACTGCCTGCTGCCGGGGATGGACGCCGTGGCGCTGACCGCCTACCTGGGCGAGCTCAGCGGCATGCCGCGCCAGGAGGCGATGAAGCGCGCCCACGACGTCCTGTACTACGTCGGCCTGGAGGAGTCGCGCTACCGGGCCGTCGAGACCTACTCCACCGGGATGAAGCAGCGGCTGAAGCTCGCCCAGGCCCTGGTCCACGACCCGCGGCTGCTGCTGCTGGACGAGCCCACCTCGGGCATGGACCCGGCCGGCCGCAAGGAGATGCTGGAGCTGGTCCGCGACATCGCCGCCCAGGGGAGCATGAGCATCATCGTCTCCTCGCACCTGCTGCCCGACATCGAGAGCACCTGCCGCCAGGTGGTCATCATGAACCGCGGCGGCATCGCCGCCCAGGGCGCCATCGCCGAGCTGAAGAAGGACCGGCGCAACGTCTACGAGATCCGCGCCGTCGGCGCCGCCGCGGCGCTCTACGCCGCCCTCGGCGCCCGCGGCTGGAAGGTCGAGGAGAAGGACCAGGGGCTGGCCCTGGTAATGCCGCCGGGCAGCGAAGGCGTCGAGGAGCTGTTCCGCCTGGCCCTGCAGGCCGGGGCCCAGGTGCGCCACTTCCGGCCGAGCCGCACCTCGCTGGAGGACGCCTTCATGGACGTGATCCGGGGGTCCGATGGAAATTAGGCAGAAGGGCTACCAGCGCTGGCAGGGTGAGCTGACGCCGGCGCGCTTCCACTGGCTGCCGATCGCCCGCGCCGGCATCCGCGCCGTGTGGAAGAAGAAGTACGCCAAGCTCGTGCTCTCGCTGTGCGCCTCGTCGTTCCTCGTCTTCCTGGCCGCCGTCTACGCCTCGACCAAGCCCGAGCTGAAGATCCTCAGCGAGCTCGTGCGCATGCTCAAGAGCGACGCCGAGCTCTTCAAGACCTTCTACAGCAACGGCTTCCTGACCTTCATGCTGATCATCCTCAGCGTCTTCAGCGGCGCCGACCTGGTCGCCGCCGACCTGAAGTTAAAGGCCTTCCCGCTCTACTTCGCCCGCCCGCTCACCCGCCTCGACTACCTGGCCGGCAAGCTGGCGGTCATCCTCTTCTACCTGCTGGCCTTCACCCTTGTGCCGGGCGTCCTGCTGCTGCTGTTCAAGATGCTGTTCAGCGGCAGCCTGGCGGTGGCGCCGCGGGTGCTGCTGGCCCTGCTCGCCTTCCCGCTGCTGGAGAGCGCCTGCCTGGCCGCGCTCACCCTGGCCCTGTCCAGCCTCAGCGCCAACGTCAAGTTCGTGCAGATCGGCATCTTCCTGGTCTACATCTTCTCCAACAACCTGGCGCTGATCCTCAAGGCCATCTTCCGCAGCGACAACGCCATGCTGGTCTCGCTGCCCGGCAACGTCCAGCAGCTGGGGAGCTTCCTGTTCGGCCTGCCGCCGCAGTACCGCTTCCCGGCCTGGCTGTCGCTGCTGCTGCCGCTGGCCATCACCGCGCTGTCGCTCTGGCTGCTGGCCTGGCGCGTGCGCCGGGCGGAGGCGGGCGCATGAACCCCGTGCTGCGGTCCGAGAAGCTGTGCAAGTGGTACGGCAACATCCTGGGCATCAGCGACATCACCCTGGAAGTGGCGCCGGGGATCACCGGCCTGCTCGGCCCCAACGGCGCCGGCAAGTCGACCTTCCTGAAGATCGCCGCCGGCCAGCTCAAGCCCAAGCTCGGCTCCCTGACCCTGTTCGGCGAGCCCTCGTGGCGCAACCCCGAGGTCTTCCGCCGCGTCGGCTTCTGCCCCGAGAACGACAGCGCCTACGGCGAGATGAGCGGCGCCGACTTCATCCTGCTGCTGGCCCGCCTGTACGGGTTCGCCGGCGCCCGGGCACGGGAGGCGGCCGACAAGGCCCTAGCCACGGTCGGGCTGCAGGAGAGCGGCGGCCGAGGCGATCCGCGCGCTGCGGCGGCTCGGGGTCGAGCACCTGGTGATGCTGACCGGCGACAACCGGCGCACCGCCGAGGCGATCCGC
>DAHVOV010000178.1 GCA_027318645.1 Candidatus Aminicenantota bacterium | reverse complement strand
GGCCGATGCAGATCGCACTTGGCAGTGCGAAATGGGAGGGGGATTAATGTGGAGAGATGTGGTGCCGAATACGATAGCTAGATACCACCCGATGAATTCGCTGTCAAGCGCTCCCCGCGGAGTGTTCCGCCAGGAGGGGGTCGATCCCGGCCGCATCACGCCCGGCACCAAGCGGCCGCTGTTCGTCGAGGTGCCGCTCGGCGTCCTGGCCGGCGAGGAGCAGGGGGAATGACCATGGGCAAGACATACGACGTCGTCGTGATCGGCGCCGGCTCGGTGGGCGTCCCCACCGCCCTGTCGCTGGCGCGGGCGGGACTTTCGGTCCTGATCCTGGAAACGCTGGCCTCGCCGGGGCAGCTGAGCAACAAGAAGGCCATCGGCGGCATCCGCGCCACCCATTCCGACTTCGGCAAGATCAAGGTCTGCCAGCGCAGCATCGAGATCTTCGCCGGCTGGCAGGAGCGCGAGGGCGACGGGATCGGCTGGCTGAGCAACGGCTACAGCTATCCCGCCTACGACGCCGGCACGGAAAAGAAGCTGAAGGAGCTGATGGAGGTGCAGCTCGAGTTCGGGCTGAACATCCGCTGGGTCTCGCCCAAGGAGTACGACGGGCTCGTCCCCGGGATCTCCATGGACGGGCTGCGCGGCTCCACCTACTCCCCCGAGGACGGCAGCGCCTCGCCGCTGCTGGCGCTCAACGCCTTCTACTTCAAGAGCCTGGAGGCGGGCGCCGAGTACCGCTTCGGCGAGACGGTCACTGCCCTGCGCCTGGAGAAGGGCCGGGTGCGGGCCGTCGTCAGCGACAAGGGCGAGTACGCGTGCGCCGAGGTGATCAACGCCGCCGGCGCCTATGGCCGCGAGGTCGCCCGCCTGGCCGGCCTCGACGTGCCGGTCGAGCCCGACAACCACGAGGCGGCGATCAGCGAGCCGGTCAAGCGCTTCTTCGGGCCGATGGTGGTCGACATCCGCCCCGAGCCCGGCTCGGTCAACTACTACTTCTACCAGAACCACGAGGGGCAGGTGGTCTTCTGCATCACCCCCGACCCGCCGATGCTCGGCGTTCTCAACGAGTCGACCTCGGTCTTCTTCCCGCAGGTCGCCAAGCGCATGGTCCAGCTCTACCCGCGCCTGGCGTCGCTGCGCGTGCGCCGCTCCTGGCGCGGCCAGTACCCCATGACCCCCGACGGCTTCCCCATCGTCGGCCGCGACGCCGAAGTGGCGAACTACGTCCACGCCGTGGGCATGTGCGGCCAGGGGTTCATGCTGGGCCCCGGCCTGGGCGAGCTGCTGACGCGCATCGTGCGCAGCGAGGAGACCGCCGACGACCGGCGCATCCTTCAGAGCTTCCTGCCCACGAGGGAGTTCAAGGGAGTGGAAGCGCTTAAGTAGGTGACAGTGACAGTGTCAGTGTCAGCAAGAAGGAATCGACCGAACTCCTTGTGTTTGTGTTAGTGTTTGTGTTAGCAAAGCCAGGCAACTGAATATCGGCGAGCTATAGTAATTCGCAATTCGGAACCACGTCGGCTCGGTTCTTACCTTCATTGCAAGAACGATCAGCCCCTGACTAGAAATCTTCAGCAACCAAGCGAATTGGCTCTCGTTACGTCTTATACCCCTCGGAGTAAAACCTCCTCCGGTACGCCGCCCCTGGCGGGGCCGGCAGCGTCGAACGTCGAACGTCGAACCTCTCGGTTCTGTTAGAGCAATCAGTTTCTGTTGGCTGTCAGATCTGGGTCATCTGCCAGGTCCCGCTCCCCTTGCAGGGATCGGTGGAACCGATCTCCTCCCAGGTCCCCTTGGCCTGCCACTTGCCGCCGAGGGCGGCCCGGCAGATGGTTCCCTTGAAGACGACCGTATTGCCGCTGGGAGTGAGGAACTTCCCCTCCAGCTTGCAGCAGCCGCGCAGCCCCAGGGCCAGGGTGCCGGTCCAGTTGTTCACCGTGCCGGCGGAGTCGATGATGGTGCCCTTGAGGCCCGCGCCGCAGCCGCGCTCCTGGGCGATGGTCATGGTATAGTTTTGCTTTACCGGCTTCGGACAGTTCGGCTTGGCCGTATTGATCTGCCACCCCTC
>DAHVOV010000162.1 GCA_027318645.1 Candidatus Aminicenantota bacterium | reverse complement strand
TTGCCGAACTCGGCGCTGGGGCGGGAATCCTCGCCGCCGCGCACCTCGGCCGCGCCGTAGGTGCTGTACCAGCTCAGGCGCACCAGCGGCCCGTTCCACAGCGTGTTCTTGTTGACCGAGGCCTTGGTGAAGGCCACGCCGGCCTTCCAGGCGTGCTCGCCGGCCAGGTTGAGGAAGTAGGTCAGGTCGGCGCCGAGGGAGAGGTTGCTCTCCTCGTCGATCTCGTGGGGATAGGTCATGGACGCGGCGGGCAGGTTCTGCCAGCCGGTGGCGCGGCGGTTCTCGGGTAGCAGCCCCTCGGTGGTGAAGTTGCTGTTGAGGAAGGTAAACAGCGGATCCTTGTTCACGTTGGCCACCGAGGCGTCCATCTTGTTCTTGGAGCCCAGGAAGAAGTAGCCGCCGCGGGCGCTGAGCATGAAGTTGTTGCCCAGGGTCAGGTCGACGTTGCCGCTGACGCTGTAGTTGGGCGTGTCGTAGCCGAGCTTGGTCCAGTCATAGGCGTCCGAGGAGGAGCCGTTGCGGTTGGGCAGGCCGTCCCTCCAGGAGTTCGCGTTGTTGACGAAGCTGGCGGAGAAGCGGACGTTCTTCGCGGGCTGGCTGGAGAGCTTCAGCTGGAAGTTGTAGTCGTTGTTGGTCTGGGTGTAGTCGTAGCGGTTGAAGACGCCATTGGCGATGTCGGAGGCCACGTGGGTGGGGTCGTTGACCACGGTGAAGACGACCGGGCGGGTCGTGCTGCGGAAGACCGGCAGCGCGTTGGCGTAGAACCACAGCTTGTCCTTGACGATGTAGCCGCCGAGGCCAAAGCCGGCTTCCAGGCGCCAGTCCTTCTCCTTCTGGTCGCGGTCCGTGGAGTAGTTGAAGCGCTGCAGGACCGGGGCGCTCTGGTAGGGGTCGAGCTGCACGGTGTCGCGCTCGGTGCCGCGCAGGGCGCTGCCCGAGTAGTAGGCCACGACGTCGCCGTGGAACTCGTTGCCGCCCGAGCGCGTCACGACGTTGATGACGCCGCCGAGCGAGCCGCCGAACTCGGCCTGGTAGCCCGAGGCCTTGACCTGGACTTCGTCGACGAAGTCGAAGGCCGCCTGCTGGGCGCCGCCGCCGCCGAACACGGTGTTGACGTTCTGGCCGTCGACGTAGAACATGTTCTCGCCGCCGGAGGAGCCGTCGATCGAGATGCCGTTCAGGAAGTTCTCGTTGACGACGCCGGGGATGATGGCCACCAGGCCGTCAAAGTTGCGGCCCTTGGGCAGCACGTCGAACACTTCCTTGGTCAGGGTCATGCCCTTGGCGGTGCTCTTGACGTCGATCAAGGCCACCTGACCGGTGATGGTCACGGCTTCCTCGATGTTGCCGAGCTTCATCTGGACCTTCAGGTTCAGGGTCTGCTCCGCCACCAGCGGGATGTTCTCGCGGATGACGGTCTGGAAGCCCTGAAGGGTGAAGACCAGCCTGTACACGCCAGGGGTCAGGTTGACCAGCCTGAAGGCGCCGTTCTCGTCGGTGACCGCCGTTTCCTTGCCGACCAGCTTGGGGCTGGTGGCCTCAACGGTGACACCGGGGACGAGCGAGCCGTCCTCGAGCTGAACAACGCCGAAGATCTTGGCGTTGGTTTGCTGAGCGGTCAGCAGCCCTGCACAAAAGAGCAGGCCGACAGCCAGCACGACGAACCGTTTGGCACAATTCATCTGCATGTCCTCCTTGCTTAGATTTTCTGCCAAAACATCTTATATAAAGCATAAATTGTGCCAAGATCGATCGGGAGGCCTTCGGGAGATGGGCGGGCGGAGGTGCTCCCGGAATCAAGGCCTATATTGGGTTTTGCATGAGGTTTTCTCCGAAACGCGGGGCAGCGGAATGGAGCGGGCCGGCTTTCCGGGAAATTGAATTCAAATAATTGAATTTGAATTCAATTTTCAGGATTTCTTTTGGATGGAAAGGAAGGGGAGGCGAAAAAGAACTGCCGGCCGCCAAACGAGCCGGCCGGCAGGGGGGAGGGTGCTCAGGGAACGATCTTGAACTTGAACTCCTGCAGGCCCTTGGCCTTGGACACGTTGTCCAGCAGCTCGATCTCCAGCACGTAGTCGCCGGGCTCGAGCAGCTTCGTCTTGCGGTCGGTCTCCTTGCCCTTGGCGTCCTTGGTCACCTCGGTGAAGGTGAAGTCGATGGGCTGGCTGATGATGGGGCTGTTGACGGTCTGCGGGGCCAGCTTGTTGACCTCCTTGCCGTCCTTCTTGAAGGTGTAGGTGATCTGCAGGTTCAGGGCGCCGCTGGCCGGGTCGGAGGCGGCGCCGATGATGAAGTAGAAGAGGTCGAGGCTCTCGCCGGCCTTGAACTCGGCGTTCATCTTGGGCGCGAGCAGGAGGGTGTTGTAGACGAAGGAGTTCTTGTGCACGGTCAGGCGCGAATCGGCGACGGGCAGCATCTGCAGGTTGAGGACGGAGAAGACCGGCGTGGTGGCCAGCTGGTTCTTCAGCTGCGCGTAGTCGGGCAGGGTGAAGTCGGAGTAGACGACCGAAATCTTGGCGTAGTCGGGCGTGGTGACGGCCAGGGCCAGGCGGTAGTCGCCGGCCGGGTAGATGTCGCCGGCGAGGGTGTAGTAGTTCAGGGCCTCGGGCTGAAAGGCGGCCTGGGCCTCCTCGAGGTCGAAGCGGGCGTTGCGCTCCCGCGCCACCACCGGCGCGGCGCCGGGCGCCAGGCGGTACACGCGCAGGAACACGTAGTGGGCGGCCTTGAGCAGGGCGGGATTGTCGGCCGGGGCGGCGAAGCCCAGGTCGGCGTTCTTCAGCTGGAAGAAGAAGACGGGGTAAACCTGGCCCTGCTGCGCAGGCAGGTACAGGGTCTTCAGGCAGGCCATGGGGATGTCCATGCGGCCCTGCTGCTGGGCCAGCCCGGCGTCGATCAGCGACGCGACCTGGGGCGGGATGACGATCTGCTGCTGCTGCTGCTGCTGGGCGGCCAGCGGCAGGGCGACGGCGACCAAAGCGGTCAGCGTCAGGACGACGGCTTTCGTTGCGTTCATTGTATCTCTCCTTTGGCGGGCACGTTGGGATCGCTGGGGACTCGTCTTCATGTTGGATATGACGGAATGGAAACAATAGTATACCATATTTTATTTTCTTGCGCAAAGGGCTACAATGTCGGCCATGAAGAAGCGCATCCTCACCCTGCTCCTGCTCGCGGCCGCGGCCCTGCCGGCGCTGGCCATGGAACCCTTCGCCGACGCCGTGCGCCGCAAGGACTGGACCGGGCTGGCCGCCCTCTGCGGCGACGACAGCCACCAGGCCGTGGCGGAATACTTCCGCTCCTGCCAGGCGGTGGCCTTCACGCCGCTGCGGCCGAACGACCTGCTCTTCTTCGCCCGCTTCCCGGAGGCGGCCGAGATCGGCGAGATCACCTATGAGCAGGCCGAGGGGCGCTACCGCCGCCTAAAGCTGAAGCGCACCATCAAGCCGCTGTACTTCATCCGCTCCTTCGCCCGCTACCCCGTCGACGGCCTGACGCTGCGGCTGGGCGACGCCGAGGTCCGCTTCAAGAAGGGCGTCCTGTACCGCGGCCTGCCCATCGGCA
>DAHVOV010000159.1 GCA_027318645.1 Candidatus Aminicenantota bacterium | reverse complement strand
CTTCGACCTCGAGGCCAAGCTGGCCGCCTTCGCCGCCGCCGGCATCGAGTTCATCCACCTGGACGTCATGGACGGCCATTTCGTCGACCAGATCTCCTTCGGCCCCTCCCTGGCGCGCGCCGTCAAGGAGCGCTTCCCCTTCGCCATCGACGCCCACCTGATGGTCAGCAACCCCGATAAGGCGGTGCCGCACTTCCTGCGCGCCGGCGCCGACTGGATCTCGTTCCACGCCGAGGCCGCCGCCGAGCCGGCGGCGCTGCTGCGGCTCATCCGCCAGGGCGGCCGCCGCGCCGGCCTGGTGCTGAACCCCGACACGCCGCTGGAGCGCCTGCGCCCCTTCTGGTCCGACCTGGACTATGTCCTGCTGATGAGCGTCTTTCCCGGCTACGGCGGCCAGTCGTTCATCCCCGCCACCCTGGAACGGGTGGCGGAGCTGAGGCAAGAGATCGACCGGCGGGGAGCGGGCTGCCTGCTGCAGGTGGACGGCGGCATCAACCCCGTCATCGCCGGCCGGCTGCGCCGGGCCGGAGCCGACCTGCTGGTGGTGGGCACCGCCCTGTACGGCGCCGAGGACATCGCCGGCCGCATCCGCGAATTCGCAAATCCACCCCATGGGAGCCCATCATGAAAAAAACCGCCTTGCTGTTCCTCCTGGCGCTGCTGTTCGCCGGCGGCGGCTGCCGCCACGCCAAGCCGACCGTCGCCATCGACCCGGGCGAGAAGGGCGCGGACAAGAGGATGTACGACAACGCCGTCCGCTACATCAACAAGGACCCGGAGAAGGCCCGCCTGCTGTTCAAGGAGGTCGCCCAGCTCTATCCCGACTCCATCTACGCCAACAAGGCCAAGCTGGGCATCGGCGACTCCTACTTCCGCGAGCGCGACTCCGCGTCGCTGGTCATGGCCGCCGCCGAATACCAGGAGTACGTGAACCTCTATCCCTACTCCCCGGACGCCGTGTACGCCAAGTACCAGATCGGCATGTGCTACTACAAGCAGGTGCGGCGGCCCGAGCGCGACCAGACCAACACCTACGCGGCCATCAAGGCCTTCGAGGGGGTGATCCAGCAGTACCCCGGCACGGCCGAGGCCAACGAGGCCAAGAAGAAGATCGACGAGTGCCGGCAGACCCTGGCCACGCACTTCTTCCGCATCGGCTATTACAATTACCTGCTGAAGGCCTACGAGGGCGCCCTGGCCCGCTTCAAGCAGGTCATGGACGAGTACCCCGATTTCCAGGACACGGCCAAGCTCCTGTACTACACCGGCCGGACCTACGCCGACATGGGCGACCGCGCCTCCGCCCTCTCGTTCTTCCAGCGCGTGGTCGGCAGCCATGCCCGCTCCAAGTTCGCCGGCAAGGCCCAGGGCTGGATCAAGAAGCTGGCCCGCCTGGAGGCCGGCAAGAAGAAGGCGGCGCCGCCCAAGCCGGGCGCCCCGCAAGGTGCGAATCCGTAGCGGCGTTCCCGCGGCCGCGCTCCGGCGCAGCCTTCCCGAGCGCCCCGGGGTCTACCTGTTCAAGTCCGCGTCCGGAAAGCCGCTCTACATCGGCAAGGCGGCCAACCTGCGCCAGCGCGTCTCTTCCTATTTCCGCCGCCGGGACGACCCGCTGCTGCGGCGGCTGCTGGAGCGCTCCGCCTCGCTGGAGACCATCGTCACCGACAGCGAGGCCGACGCCCTGCTGCTGGAGAGCAACCTGGTGCACGGCCACCTGCCGCCGTTCAACGTCCGGCTCAAGGACGACAAGAGCTTCCCCTACGTCGAGATCGGCCTGGCGGACGAGTTTCCCGCCGTCTCCTTCTCCCGGCGCCTGGCGTCGGGCAGCTTCGCCCTCGGCCCGCTGGTGGACGCCCGCCGGGCGCGGCGGCTGGTCGACACCGTCACCCGCCTCTTCCGCCTGCGCACCTGCGGCGAAGCGCTGTTCCGCCGGGGCGTCCCCTGCCTGTACCATCACATCGAGCGCTGCTCCGCCCCCTGCGCCGGGCGCATCGGCGCCGAGGAGTACCGCCGCCAGGCGCTGGCCGCCGTCGACCTGCTCAAGGGGCGCAAGGGCCGGGCCAGCGCCCGCCTGCGCCGGCGCATGCGCGCCCTGGCCGCGCGCCTCGACTTCGAGGGGGCGCAGCGGGCCAAGGAGGACCTGGACGCGCTGGCCGGGTTCTCGCTGCGCTCCTACATCAGCGGCCGCGGCCGAGGTGAGCGCGACGTGATCTCCGCCAGCCTGTTGGGACGGGATGGTTTTTTCGCCCTGTTCACGGCCTCCGGCGGCAAGGTGAGCCGGGGCGAATACTTCCACCTGCCGACCCTGCGCGACAGCGAGGAGGAGGCGCTGCAGGAGTTCCTGCTCGACTATTACCGCCTGCGGCCCCTGCCCGGCGAGATCGTCGTCTCCCGGCTGCCGGCGCAGGCCGGCGAGCTGGCCGCGGTCCTCTCGGCGCGGGGAAGGCGGGTGGCCCTGCGCACGGCGTCGCGGGGAGGGGCGAAGCGCCTGCTCGACCTGGCCCGGCGCAACCTGGCCCTGTTCGTGCAGAAGAGCGATTTCCGCGCCCTGGGGGAGGAGCTGCGGCAGCGGCTGCGCCTGCGCCGCTTCCCGGCGCGCATCGAGGGGTACGACGTCTCGCACCTGGGCGAGCGCAACCGCGTCGGCGCCCGGGTGGCCTTCCAGGACGGCCAGCCCGAGCGGCGGCTCTACCGCAGCTACATCATCCGCGCCGCCGCGCCCGGCGACACCGAGGCGCTGCGCGAGGTGCTGGCGCGGCGCCTGAAGAACGAGACCCCGCCGCCCGACCTGATGCTGATCGACGGCGGCCTGCCGCAGCTGGGGGTGGCCGTGCGGGCGCGGCAGGAGGCCGGGCTGGACTTCGACGTGATCGCCCTGGCCAAGAACGAGGAGCGGGTGTTCCTGGCCGACGGCTCGTCGCTGCTCCCGGAGCGCGGCTCGCCGCTGCGCCACCTGCTGCAGCAGGTGCGTGACGAGGTGCATCGCCGCGCGGTCAGGCATCACAGGAAACGAAGAGAGAAGATCTAGCCGGGCTTTCGTGTCAGTGACAGTGACCGTGTCAGCAAGAAGCTCGGCGAACTATTCGTGGGAGTGATCGTGGTAGTGGTAGTAGCTGGCACCATTGCTGTCCAAAATAAAATGCTTTTTAGACAGGCAGCTTGATCCGTAAAGGGCTTCGAGGCCATGCCATCCGGTTTTTCAAACGAGGTCTGGTGCTCGTAAGACTAAAATACCAAGCTCCAAGCACCAAATCCCAAACAAATTCCAATAACCAAATGACCCAAACCAAGAGCAAACGCAATCGCGGATGAAATTACGGCACAGGAAGCGCAATCGATCTTGGCAAG